>CAZDIN010000023.1:0-6684 GCA_964505515.1 uncultured Eubacteriales bacterium
GATGGTAAGGCCGCGGGCCTTGACAGCCGCAAGCAGAATGTTGACGGTCGCGCCGACCGAAACCTTATCAAGATAGACCTGTCCGCCGATAAGGTGAGGCGCGTCGCAGTCGACCATGCCTTCGGTGAATTTAACGTTCGCGCCCAAAGCCTCAAAGCCCTTGATGTGCAGGTCGATCGGACGCACTCCGAAATCGCATCCACCGGGAGGTGCGACCTTTGCCTTTGAAAAACGTCCGAGCATCGCTCCCAAAAGGTAACTGCTTGCTCGCAGCTTCTTTGTCATTTCAAAAGGAACGATATGAGAGCGGATGTTGCGAGGATCGATCTCATAGGTGGACTTGTTTATCATTTTAATGTCCGCGCCAAGCTCATACAGAATGTGTATCAGCTCGTTAACATCGCTGATGTTCGGCACGTTCTCAATACGGCATACCTCATCGCAAAGGATGGTAGCCGGAATAATAGCAACAGCAGCATTTTTAGCGCCGCTGATGGTAATAGAACCGTTAAGCGACCTGCCGCCTTTTACAACATATTTTTCCAATTTCTCAACTCCCGTGTCTTTATGATCGGAGGGCTAAAAATCTGTATTTAGTATTACGCAAACTTATTATAACACCATATTTGCCAAAATGGAAGAAAAAATTATGGAATTATCGTTATTGTTTTTTCGCCCAGGAATCCTTAAGGGGAACGGTGCGGTTAAAGACGGGATGTTCGTCAGTTGAATCAGGGTCGATGCAGAAATAGCCCTGACGCATAAACTGGAAGGTCTCACCGACCTTGCGGCTTGCAAGATCCTTTTCGATCTTGCAGTTGGAAACTATTTCCATCGAATTGGGGTTGAGGTTTTCGGAGAAATCGCCCACGCCCTCTTCATCCGACGGATTTTCAACAAGGAAAAGGCGGTCATAGAGGCGCACCTCAGCGTCAACGCAGTTGTCTGCGCTGACCCAATGTATCGTACCCTTGACCTTGCGTCCGTCGGGAGCATTACCGCCCTTGGTCTCAGGGTCATAGCTGCAGTGGACGCGCACAACGTTGCCGTTTTCATCCTTCTCGCAGGAGATATAGCGCACAAAATACGCACCCTTCAGACGAACCTCTTTGTCAGGGCAAAGACGGAAGTAGCCCTTGGGCGGCTCCTCGCAGAAGTCGTCACGTTCGATATAAATATGCTTGCTGAAAATAACGTCTCTTGTACCAAGCTCAGGTTTGTTCGGATTTATGTCAACCGAAATCACCTCAGTCTGACCCTCCGGATAGTTGTCGATAACAACTTCAATGGGGCGAACAACAGCCATAGCGCGCTCGGCGTTAAGGTTGAGGTCATCGCGCACGCAGGACTCAAGCAGCGCATAGTCAATGACGCTGTAAGCCTTGGAAACGCCGATCTTTTCGCAGAAATCACGAATGGCGGCGGCAGGATAACCGCGGCGGCGCATACCGCAAAGGGTCGCCATACGGGGATCGTCCCAACCCGAAACAAGCCCGTCGTTGACAAGCTTGAGGCATTTGCGCTTGCTGGTCAGGGTGTAGTTGACATTCATGCGCGCAAACTCGATCTGACGGGGAGGAGTAGGAATATCAAGCTCCTCAAGGAACCAGTTGTAGAGAGGACGGTGATTTTCGAACTCAAGCGAGCACAGAGAATGGGTCACGCCCTCGTAAGCGTCGGACAGGGGATGAGCCATATCGTACATAGGATAAACTACCCATTTATCACCTGCGCGGTGATGAGGCACCTTCATGATGCGGTAGATAACGGGATCGCGCATGTTGAGGTTGGGGGATGCCATATCGATCTTGGCGCGAAGAACCTTTTCTCCGTTCTCAAACTCACCCTTGGTCATTCTTTCAAAGAGATCGAGGTTTTCTTCGATAGAACGGTTGCGATAGGGGCTTTCCTTACCCGGCTGGGTCAGGGTGCCGCGATATTCACGCATTTCTTCGGCAGTGAGGTCGCAAACGAACGCCTTGCCCATTTTGATGAGCCTCACGGCGCAGTCATATATGAAGTCAAAGTAATCACTGGCATAATAGACGTTGTCCCAGTTGAAGCCGAGCCATTCGATGTCCTCTTTGATGGCATCGACATACTCTACGTCCTCTTTAGTGGGATTGGTGTCGTCAAGGCGCAGGTTACACTTGCCGCCGAACTTCTCGGCGATACCGAAATCTATGCAGATAGCCTTAGCATGTCCTATATGCAGATAACCGTTCGGCTCGGGCGGAAAACGGGTCTGGACCTTGTTGTATACGCCCTTGTCGAGATCCTTGATAACAAAATCCTCTATAAAATTACTCTCGACGATCTTGTTGAGTTCTTCCATGAATTACACCTCTTTGAAATGATGGATAGCTTGATCGATGCGGGACATAACGGTGTCGAAACCTAACAACCTCATGATCTCGCACAGATCGGGACTGTTAACACGTCCTGTAATAGCGACACGCAATATAGATGCGGCATCGCCCGAATGACCCTTGTAGGCATCGGGGTCTTTCTTATATTCCTTGACCTCGGGGCAGAAGCAGGCGGCAGGGCAGATGCTCTTGATGCGGTCAAACCATGCACTGCGATCGTCGGCAGGGTCATATACCTCGCGGTATGCCTCGAGGATAAGCGCGGCATCCTTGGTGTCAAGGTGCTCAGGAAGCGCGAAACTGTTTTTGAAACCGTCGTAGAAATACTCGACGTAACTCCTGACGTCACTCCATTTTGCTATATCCTTACGGGGCTTGGGCAGGTCGCGGTCGATCGAAAGGATGCTTTTTGCGTACTCCTTATCGGCCGAGAGGACCTCGTAAAATGCAGGGTCAAACTCCTTCGCCCAATCAAGAACATACTGCAAAACGGTATCGGCATTCATCTTGGAGATAACGTTTTTACTGATGTCGTTGAGCTTCGCGAGATCGAACAATGCACCCGAAACGCTCATTTTTTTCAAATTCAGCTTGAAGGCAGTGTTGGACTCGTTGGGATTAGCGCGTCGCCAGTCCTCGAAATCGGAGTTGGCAACCGTCAGCATGTATTCTGTGACGGATTCAACGGGATATCCTTGCTCGGCATAAAAATGCACAGCCGCTTCGGGATCCTTACGCTTTGACAGCTTGCGCTTAGATCCGTTTTCCTCCTTCATGATGGGGGAAACGTGGGCATATTTCGGCACCTTAAAGCCAAGCAGCTTGAAAAGCTGGATGTGCTTTGGAACAGAAGAGATCCACTCATCACCGCGGATCACATGGGTGGTGCGCATGAGATGGTCGTCCACCGCGTGAGCAAAGTGATAGGTAGGCACGCCGTCCGACTTGAGCAGGACGAAATCCTCATCGTTTTCGGGCATCTCGATCTTGCCTTTTATCATATCGTCAAACGTGATGCGCTTTTCCTCACTGCCGGGGGAGCGAAGGCGCACAACATAAGGCAGACCTGCGGCAAGTTTTTCCCCGATCTGTTCATCCGTAAGGCTGCGGCAGGTGGCATACTCACCGTAATAGCCGGTGCGCTCCTTCTTATTATCCTGCTTTTCGCGGGTAGCGGAAAGCATGTCCTCGGTGCAAAAGCAGGGATATGCGAAGCCTTGCTCCATCAGCATTTTTGCATAGCAGTGGTAGATGTCCACTCGGTCACTTTGCTTGTAAGGGCCGTAGTTGCCGGCGGTAGTGTCGGCACCGACAAAGCCCTCGTCGATCTTTATGCCGTAACGTACAAGTCCGTTAACAATATCTTCAATACCGCCTTCGATCTCACGCTTTGCATCGGTGTCCTCGATTCGCACAAAGAACAGGCCGTCGGATGCATCGGCAACGCGGCGGTTAACAAGGCATGTGAAAAGGGTACCGAAATGCAGATAACCTGTCGGGCTGGGAGCCAGACGGGTGACGCGCTGACCTTCGGAAAGCGGACGCTGGGGATAAAACTCTTCGTAATATTCGGGTGTTTTAAGATCGTTGCCGAAAATCAGCTCAGCAATTTTTTTATAATCTGTCATGTGGGGCCTCCGTCATCAAATTACCAATTATTATCTCATATTATCGCGAAATATTCAACACTTAATTTAATCCGCCCTTAATTTCCTCAAACATTTTTTCGATCGCCTTGTGTAAAGGCTGATTTTCTGCCTGTGACAGCTCAGGATCGCTGTCGAGAATATCCCTTGCGACCTGCTGAGTAAAAATAAGGGCTTCGCGGTCTTGGATCATATCGGTAAGGCGAAGGGTGGGCAGTCCGTGCTGCCTGTTTCCGAAGAAATCGCCCGGCCCGCGACTCTTAAGATCCGCCTCGGCTATCTCAAATCCGTCATTCGTGCCGCATAGTACCTTTAACCTCTCCAGCGAGGCCTCGTTCTGTGCGTTTGATACAAGAATACAGTATGAGCGGTACTGTCCGCGTCCTACTCGGCCGCGAAGCTGATGCAGCTGTGACAGACCGAATCGATCGGCATTTTCGATCATCATAACGGTGGCGTTAGGCACGTCGACGCCGACCTCAACGACCGTTGTAGACACCAAAAGCTGTATCTCACCGTTTGAAAAGCCGCGCATTACGTTTTCCTTTTCCTTGGACTTCATGCGGCCGTGAAGCAAGCCTAATTTGTTGTCGCGGAAAATGTCCTTTTGCAGTTTTTCATAGTATTCCATTACCGGCATCAGATCGCTGTCGTTCCCCTCGATGAGAGGACACACGATATATGCCTGTCGCCCCTTTTCCAACTGCCTTTTGATAAAATCAAAGGCGAGGGTGCGCTTCTCGGTGGTTATAAGTCGGGTGTCTATCGGCTGGCGTCCCTTCGGCAGCTCATCAAGCACAGAAATGGCAAGATCGCCGTAAACGATAAGGGCAAGGGTTCGCGGAATAGGGGTCGCCGACATAACGAGGATATGCGGAGCCTGTGACTTGCGAGCCAAGGCAGAGCGTTGCTTTACGCCGAATCGGTGCTGTTCATCGGTGATGACTAACGCAAGGTCGGCAAAGCATACCGACTCCTCAAGAATGGCATGGGTGCCGACCAACAGATCGATCTCACCTGCCGCAAGGGCAAATAGTATCTCCCGACGTTTTTTCTGGGTGGTCGAGCCTGTCAGCAGGGCGATGCTTATGCCTGTGCCTTCAAAGAGCGCGCAGAGCGACTCCATGTGCTGTTCGGCCAATATTTCGGTCGGAGCCATCAGGGCTGCCTGATGTCCGTTCTTGCAAACAGTATAACAAAGGGAGGCGGCGACGGCAGTCTTTCCCGAGCCGACGTCTCCCTGAAGCAAGCGGTTCATCTGCCTGCCGCTCTTCATATCGCCGACCGCTTCCTTGACGGCGCGCACCTGTGCATCGGTCATTGCAAAGGGAAGCCGTCCTGAAAACTCATCCGACATATCTCTGTCGATGGCAACAGCCCCTGTGTTCTGGTTGCGGCTGCCGATAACCTGAAGTCCGCATTGAAGCATCAGCATTTCCTGAAACATCAGCCTGCGTCTTGCGGTTTTGAGCATAGCAAGGCTTTCGGGAAAATGTATGTTTTTAAGTGCCGTTGCAAGAGGTATAAGATTATATCTTTTGCGGATGTAGCAGGGAATAGGATCGTCGATCTCGTCGGCAAAAGCGAGCGCCTGTCTGACGGTCGCTTCTATCTGATATGAGGGCAGACCGCTCGTTGCGGGATAGATCGGGCGAATGTATGCCTTGTTAACAGGAAGAATGTCAGGAGATGACATCTCACGCGTGAGCAGGCCGCCCGTAACCGTACCGTAGAATATATATTCATGATCTTCCTTGATCTTTTGAGCAAGGTAAGGATTGTTGAAAAGTGTGATCTTAAGCGTGATCCCATCCTCAACTGCGTTAAAGCGGTAGAGGGTCATACCCTTTCGTATGCGAGCCTCTTTTACAGGTGTCGCAACCGTTGCACGAACTGCACAAACCTCACCAAACGGCGCATCCAAAGGCGAGCAAGGTGCGGACAGATCGAGATGATCTCTCGGAAAAAAGTATAAAAGGGCGTCGACATCAGCAACGCCCAACTTTGAGAAAAGTTGGGCGCGCTTCTCGCCGATACCCTTTAGAGTTGTGATACTTCTGTTTATCAAAAAGATCACCCTGTCTTCGTTCTCAGTTATTACTCGACCGAAACGATGAAGTAGTAGATGGGCTGACCGCCGCGAATGGTGGTTACCTCAATGTCAGAGCCAAGCTTGTTCTCAAGCACCTCGCGTACACTCTCAGCCTGCTCCTCGGATACCGATTCGCCGTAGTAGAGGGTGACGAAGGCGGTGTCCTTTTTGCACATTAAACGGGTGAGCTTAACGGTGGCACGCATGAAGTCGTGCTCGGTGAAGGAGAGCTTGCCGTTTTCCATAGCAAGAATGTCGCCCTTCTTGATCTTGAAGCCGTCAAAGTCGGAGTCACGCGCGGCAAAGGTGACCTGACCGGTTGCGACCTGCTCAGCGGCGGACTTCATGTTGACTGCGTTGGTGTCTGCGTCGGCATCCGGATCGAACGCAACCATTGCCGAAACACCCATCGGCACAGTCTTGGTGGGCAGAACGATCACGTTGCGTGTAGAAAGCGGGACTGCCATTTCTGCCGCCATTATTATGTTCTTGTTGTTGGGAAGAACAAAGACGGTCTCGGCAGGAGTAAGCTCGATAGCACGGAGAATATCATCGGTGCTGGGGTTCATGGTCTGAC
>CAZDIN010000023.1:6694-7027 GCA_964505515.1 uncultured Eubacteriales bacterium
TGACCGCCGCTGACGAGGTTGTCAACTCCCAGATCATAGAAAAGCTGCTCGATGCCGTCGCCGACACAAACGCTTACAAAGCCGTATTTATTCTCCTTCTTGACGGGGGAATAGGCGTTGCCCTTGGAATCGGTGTTGACCTCTTTTCTCTGCTCATTATCATGCTTAGCGCGTTCGTGCTGATCGCGCATGTTTTCGATCTTAAGGTTTACAAGCGAACCGAAGGTAAGACCCTTTTCGATGGCGTTACCGGGATGGTCGGTGTGAACGTGAACCTTGATGATTTCGTCGTCGTCAACAACAACAGCGCTGTCACCGATGGTCTCAAGGTAA
>CAZDIN010000023.1:7037-12145 GCA_964505515.1 uncultured Eubacteriales bacterium
TTTGCGTCCTTGTCACCGTCCTTGTTGACGATAAACTCGGTGCAGTAGGTGAAGGTGATATCGGTTTCGTATTCAGCGGCTGCATTTTTATACTCGGTCTTTTCAGCGACCTTAGCAGGCTGCACCGCAGACTGAATAACAACTCCGTCGGCAAATACAGAGCGCATACCCTCAAGCACAGTGACAAATCCCTGACCGCCTGCGTCAACGACACCTGCCTTCTTGAGAACGGGCAGAAGCTCGGGGGTAGTAGCCAGCGCTTCCTTTGCACCCTCAAAGGCAATGTCGAACACGGTCATGAAGTCATCGCTTTCAGCGGCCTTAGCCTTTTCGTATGCGACACGCGCAACCGTAAGAATGGTTCCCTCGGTGGGTTTCATAACAGCCTTGTATGCGGCTTCAACGCCAAGTCCGAGCGAGACGGCGAAATCATTTCCGTCCATAGTCTCTTTTCCCTTTAGGCCCTTTGAGAAGCCTCTGAAAAGCAGGGAAAGAATAACACCGGAGTTTCCGCGGGCGCCGCGCAAAAACGCTGATGCGGCAGTATTGGACACTTCGGCAACAGTGGCACCGTTCATGCGCGAAAGCTCCTTAACGGCGTTGTTGATGGTCATGGACATGTTGGTACCTGTGTCGCCGTCGGGAACAGGAAAAACATTCAGCTCATCAATAAGCTGTTTGTTGTTTGTAATGTGATTAGCACCTGAAAGGTAGGCGTCGCGCAAAGTATTTCCGTTTATCATTGAAAACATCTCCTTAATAAAGACCCGAATCAGTCAGCTATCATTCCGTCAACGTGGACGCAAACTTTTTTAACGTCGATGCCCGTAGCTTCTTTAACAGTGTAACGGACGTTGTGATCTATGCTATTGGCAACAGCGTTGATGTTGATGCCGTGGGTAACTATGATATACAGATCGACAGTAAGGCTGTCAATGCTTCCTGATACGACAATACCCTTGTCGATCATTTTTCCGCCTGACAGCAAATTGCGGATCTTCTGTCCACCCTTAGCGACCATACCGGCAACGCCGTAGCAAGATGTAACTGCGTGACCGATGAGCTTTGCAAAAAAGGTGTTGGATACGTAAACTTTACCGTATTTTGTTTCGTAGGCGATCATAATGTGTTCTCCGTTCTCCGACCGTTATTCATTTGCAGGTGTTGTCGGCTATCCTGCTTTGTTGTTATATAATGGATCATTTCAGGGACTCAATATTATTATACAGATCGCTGGGACTGTATGAAAGGACCTGCGCGATACTTTTATCCGAAAGGATGACGCCGTCGCGGTAGCAAACGGGTAGGAAGGGCATCTCGGATACAAAGGCGGAGACCGCGCTGAGAAGGTCGGTATCACCCGCGTAATAGCTTAAGAATGCAGAGGTAGCATCCGACTGCTCGGGCATGCCGTAAACAGCAGTGCCGCTCGTCAGCACGGGGTAGAGGTCCATGCTGTTGGACAAACGCACCTCGCCGATATACAGGTCAAAGCTGCCCGATTTAAGCAGGCTGCGGTACTCATCAAAATCGGTGCTTACCTGCTCGACCGCAAGTCCGCACTTTTTAAGTTGAGCGGTGATCTTATTAGCGGCGGCAGCGCGTGCGCTGTTATCCGAGTTGTAGAGCAGGCGGAGGGTAATCCTTTCGCCCTTTGCGTTTAATCGGTATCCGTCCGCATCTAAGCTATTATAACCTAATTCTTCCAAATAAGCAACTGCCAACTTTATATTTTGTGAACTGTCAATAGATTCCAGTCCGCCGATCTGGCTCCAGTTCGGATGAAACAGGCTGGTCGCAGGCTGTGCATATCCGAAATAGGCGTTCTCGCAGATAGCCTGTCGGTCGATGCCGAAGCTTATTGCCAAACGCATCTTCGCATCCGCCAACAGTCCGTTGTGGCTGTTAACGCCGAGATATACCAAAGAAGTCGAAGGCGTCTTGGTAGTAGTACCTGCGAATTTAGGAATTACCGAATCCGAAAGGTCGGAATACACAAAGCTTATCCTTCCGATCGACAGATAATGTGACAGTGAATCCTCGTCGGGACAGTCAACAAGCTCAATGGTGTTGAGATCGACTTCGGTGCGGTAATAGTTGTTGTTGGCGGCAAGGTAGTAGCTCTTGCCTGATTGCAGGGTATATCGTCCGCAACCGATGGGAGCGACCGAGAGGTTGTTGTCATCTTTAAGCTCTGCGGAGCCTGATTTAATGATAGGGAAATCAAGATTGTTGATATAAAAAGGATCATAATGCTCGATCTCGATGACTACAGACATGCTGTCAACGGCATAAAAGTTAACGACGTTGCTCAGCCTTGAGCGGTAGTTCGAGCCTTCAGCACGCGCCTGCTTTAACGAATAGACCACATCATCTGCGGTTACAGGCGAGCCGTCGGTAAAAGAGGCGGATGTGAGCCGCACCGATATTTTTTTGTTTATCTGCTCAACGCTGTCGGCAAGGAAATATACAGGCTCAAAGGCTTCATCCACCTTTATCAGCGGATCATAGAGCAGATGAGATAACTCTTGATTTTGCTTCGTCTTCGCAAGGTAGGGATTAAGAAGGTCATTCGCAGAGTAGGGGAGTGTGACAGTCTTTGAGGATTGGTCGGGTGTGCCTGAGGAAGTGCTTGAAGAATTACCTGCCTCACTACTGTCGGGATTGCAGGCGCAGAGCGTAAGCAACATAACAAACGCACATAAAAGGGCTGCTGCTTTGCGTATCATTAAGTTATCGCCTCCCTGTCTGCATATTCGTTCATCAAATCATTATACTATGTTGTTGCAGATTTTTCAACCTAAAAATCCTTCATTACATTTATGACGGTGATGCCGGTTAAGGTCGTCGACGGTTTTTGCTATTGCAATTGCAGGAAGAATGTGTTACAATATTAGTCAACAATTTATGGGAGTGTGAAGAAATGTCTGACTATAAGAATCTCTGTATGGGCTGCATGACCGACAAGGGCACTGATGAGATCTGCCCCAAATGCGGCTTTGGTGAGAACGATATCCAGCCATTATCGAATTTACCGCTTCGCTACCTGCTTGACGGCAGATATCTGATCGGAAAAGCCGTTGAGTCCAACAGCGAAGGTGTTGTATACCTCTCTTGGGACACCGAGGAAAATAAAGCCGTCCGCGTTCATGAGTATTTCCCTGAAAATTTCTGCGATCGCGCGCAGAACGGTGTTTCTGTAAGCACCTTTGCCGGTAAGGAATTTGAGTTCAACCGTTACATAGAGCAGTTTTTGGATATCGCGCGTAAGCTTGCTAAGGCGAGCGATCTGCCCTCCTTGCTTCCCGTGCGTGATATTTTTGAGGCTAACAACACCGCCTATTACGTCACCGATCATGTCAAGGCGATCACCATGCGTGAGTTCCTCATTCGCAACGGCGGTACATTGACCTGGAATCAGATACGCCCGTTGCTGATGCCCGTGCTTACCACCGTTTCGGCTTTGCATGACGACGGACTCATCCATCGCGGCATTTCGCCTGAGACCATGCTCGTCGGTGTCGACGGAAAGATCCGTCTTACCGGCTTCTGCGTTGCCGATGTCAGAACTGCGCGCAGTGATATGAACGCTCAGCTGTTCCCGGGATTTGCCGCCATTGAGCAGTACGGATTTGACAGCACTCAGGGTACGTGGACCGACGTTTACGGCCTGTGCGCGACCTTATACCGTATCCTTGTCGGCTCACCGCCTGCCGATGCGACCGAGCGCGTTACGAATGACAGGATGGTGATCCCCACCGAGATCGCACGCGAAATTCCGCGCAACGTGCTTACTGCATTAGCTGACGGCTTGGCTATCCTTGCGGATGACCGTACCGCTACCGTTGCCCAGTTGAAGAACGGACTTATCCCGTCCTCGTCGGGCGATAAAGTTGCAGGCGGTAAGGTCAGCAGTAAGAAATATGTGCTTATTGCTACCGCTATTACCGTTGCAGTGCTTGCCGTTGTGGTCTTCCTGGTCTATCACTTCTGGATCGGACCGATGATGGAAAAGCCTGTCGACACAAGCTCGGATGTTTCGGCACCGACCTCGTCTGTGGTTGAGCTTGTTCCCGATCCCGACAACCCCGATGCGACCTATGAGGTCTACGACCTGCTTGGCATGACCTATTCCGAAGCCGTCAATAAGTGCGGCGCCGTGTTTAACATTGAGGTCGTTGAGTGTTCAATGAGTAACTACGGATATGGCCAGATCTACGAACAGTCGATAGCGGCGGGCGAGAAGAAGGTCGAAGGTACCACCATTGAGGTCAAGGTCAGTGTGGGCAACGGAACTATTACTGTTCCGAAGAGCCTTGTCGGTAAAACTGTCGATAATGCTGTTGAGGCTCTGCTTAAAGCGGGATTCCACAATGATTTTATTACCATTGAAGAGATGGTCAGCGATACGGTTGAGCCTGGCCGTGTGGTTGAAGTTGATCCTGTCATGGGCGAAAAGGTCTCGATGTTCTCCGGAATTACCGTATATGTAAGCATCGGAAACGGCGGAGAAGAAAGTTCGTCTGTATCTACATCGTCTAATTCATCGTCTTCGAGAAATTCCTCAAACACTTCTTCTAACACATCATCGAAGGTTTCCTCCAACACATCGTCAGGAGTTTCTTCGAACACGTCTTCGCAGAACACTTCGTCTGACGCAACTTCGTCACAGGGCGAATAAAAACGCGAAACAACACCCTGTCATTCAGGTCGATTCCCGAATGACAGGGTGTTTTCTATACGCTGAATATGCCTTTTAGCATTCTTAACAATCCGTTTGCCATGTTCATTCGGGCGATATCTTTTTCGGCAGTTATATCGACCTTTGAAACGGTTTCGTCACCGAGCATTATCTCGGCTCTGCCTATGACCTCGCCCTGCATAACGGGTGCAGAAACCGAGTCGGGAAGATGCAGCTTAACGGTGTATTTGTCCTTGCTTGCTTTTTCGGTTATAAACTCTACGGTCGCTTCTGCCTTAAGCTCGACCTCTAATTCGGTGCCGTTTTCAACCGGCATTGTCTTTTTTTCACGAAGATCAATAGGAATCGATAACCAGCCGTAGTTAGCAAATCCGTAGTTAAGCAGAGCCATTGCCGCCGAGAACCA
>CAZDIN010000024.1:0-11147 GCA_964505515.1 uncultured Eubacteriales bacterium
TTCAAGCGGCTGCTTGAGATGTTTTTCAGGGACACGGTTGCCTTTGAGTCTTCGACCTTAAGCGCAAGATAGACGCGAGTGCCGTTCATAGCGTACTTGCAGATGTTGTTGAAAAGGTTATCGAACACCCTCCACATCAGTCTGCCGTCCGCCATTATAACGGGGTTGGCTTCATCCGTTTCGGTCACAAGCTCAAGAGACCTCTCCGCCAATTTTTCCTCATACTCCCCGACTGTCTGAGAGATAAGCACCTTAAGGTCGGTAGGCTCCATGTTGGTCGACAGGTTGCCCGTCGACGCCTTCGACGCTTCGACAAGGTCGGTTATCAGCTTTTTAAGCCGCGCTGACTGTCGGTCGATTACCGAGATGTATTCCTGCGCGGTTTGGGATCCGATCGGCTCCATCTTCAGCAGGTCGACATAGTTGACGATAGAGGTAAGCGGCGTCTTTATATCGTGGGACACGTTTGTGATAAGCTCGGTCTTCATCCGCTCGCTTTTCATCCGCTCGTCGACCGCCTTTGAAAGTCCCTTGCCGATGGTGTTGAGCCGCTCGGCGTGTTCGCTCAGGACAGGCGGCATATAGGTCTTATCGATCTTGTAGTCGAGGTTGCCGCCCGATATCTCCTCCGCGCCCTTTTGCAGACGCCTTAGAAGTATCACGACCGCTACGAGTATCAGCCCGAGCAAAAGCTTTTCGATAAACCATAGAAATGGCAGCGGTCTGAAATTGTTCGAGGCGCAATAGATCAAGCCTATCAGCTCGACCAAGGACACTGCGCCGAAGACGGCAGCCGCCTTCCAATAGAGCGGCAGTTTTTTTGCAAGTGTTACGGCGCCGCTATAAAGCGCCTTACCACCCCGCTTAACAGCGCGCAGAACCTGCGCAATAACAGTGTTGCGCCACCATTTCGGCGTTTTCAACCGAGCGGCAAAGGCTGTTATGACCCACAGCACAAGGGCGGCAATTACGGCAACTGCGAGGACTCCCACGCAAAGCTCAAGCCACTGATAGTAGTGTCTACTATAAAGCCAATCGTCCTCGATGCAGTCTATCGCCAGCGCAGATAACATAACCGTGAAAAAGGCATTTACTGCAACCACAAGGTCAACAGGCACCTTATCTATCCAGGTAAGATGCACACCTTCGACGCCGTTTTTACGTCCTGCGCCGAAGCAGAGCAATACGGTCAGCAGTATAAATATCAGCGCGCTTATCGGGCATACCCAAAGCATTGCAGTGGAAATGTCGAGCAACCCCTGAGCAATGTTGATCGAAGTATAGATGGAATCCTTTGCAGTCAGCTCGGTGCGGATATTGCCGTAGACGATCATATCGGCAACTTCATCCTGATAGTATTCGACAACACAGGTGTATCCGATTATGTTCCCGTCATTTTCAGAGGTTATCGGTGTTTTTCCGACAGAGATCACGCGTAAGGTTTCTTCATCATAGAAGGTTTGGAAATACTCGTTGCACTCCTGCTGTGTCGAGAAGGTCATGGTTTCAGTCTGCAGGACATCGCCGTAGTCGGTTACGATTCTCCAATCCGAGCGCATCGACGCCTGTGAGTCGGCGGTGTAGTTGCTGAAAAGCAGTTCTCCGCGTTCATCGGTGGCGGTGAAGAAGTAGTTGGTGTTCTCCTCTGAGAAGCTCACCTCGAACTCTCCCGTTTGTTCAAACGGGACGTCATAACTGTCTATATTAGTCAGGTACTCACAGTATAGCACCTGAACCTCATAGTTCTTCTCGGACAGTGAGCGGTCGAGTACGATCTCGGTCAGGTTGTCTGCATCCTGATAGGCTCCGGTATCAGCCAAAGTCAAAATAATATAGCCGCTGAAGAAGCATACCACCGCCGCAACGACTGCAAGAATGAACGCAAAGGTCCGTGTCACAAAGCTATTTGAGAAGCTTCTCATTTAGCATCCCCCTCCATCTTATATCCCTTGCCCCACACGACCTTCAGGTAGCGCGGCTCGGCAGGGTTTATCTCGATCTTTTCGCGCAGGTGACGTATATGTACCGCCACTGTGTTTTCAGCACCGATAGGGTCGTCGTGCCATACCTTGCGGTATATTTCCTTGGGTGACAGCACCCTGTTGGGTGTCAGCATGAGCAGATGCAGGATGTCGTACTCGGTCGGGGTCAGGGTCACCTCTTCGCCGTCGATGAGCACCCGCTTTGCGTCGTCGTTAAGCTCGATGCCGCCTATAACGATATCGGTTGGGCGCACCGCGCCGCCGCCCAAATGAAAATAACGCCTCAGCTGTGAGCGCACCCTTGCAATGACCTCGATGGGATTGAAGGGCTTGGTGATGTAGTCGTCGGCGCCTACGTTGAGGCCAAGCACCTTGTCGGTGTCCTCGCTCTTTGCCGTAAGCAGTATCACAGGCAGATTTGAGCTTTCGCGGAGCTTCATCATCGCCGAAACGCCGTCCATTTCAGGCATCATGATATCCAAAAGCACCAAATGCACGTCCTCTTTTTCGATGATATCAAGCGCCTGCTTTCCGTTGAAGGCCTCAAAGACCTTATAGCCCTCGGCGGTCAGGTATATCCTCAGCGCGTTGACGATGTCCTTTTCGTCGTCGCAGACAAGTATATTGTACATGGTACTCCCTCCCTTGCTGTTTTTATGATACATCAAAATGTTATAAGAAACAATAGAGCAAATTTTAAGATTTGATTAAGTCTGCTGAGGTGCAAAAACTCCGACAAGCCAAAAAGGTCGTCGGAGTTTTAACATCTATAAAATTACGCCCATATGGCAGTCATAAGCCATATCAGCAAGCCGAGCACAATGAAAAACACCGCACCGACGCCCAACGCCGTGAGCACTGCCGCAAGCACATATGCTCTGCGGTCCTCCTTAGGCATCTCAGGTTGCTTTTCCCACGGGCGCTCGTTATCTTTGCCGTCGGGACTGTCGGCATCAGCAGCGCGGTCCTTCCTCTCAGCCTTTTCAGCAGGGCTTCTAAAGGTGAACAGGTTGGGCTGACCGACGCCACTCATGTCGGCTATCGAACGTCCGTCATCATCGTCATATTTCTTCTTGCTCATATCACAGCTTCACATCGTCGTAGAGGTGGCAGACAACATAATGTCCCGGCTCGATCTCGCGCTGGACAGGCGTCTCAGTCTTGCAGCGTTCGGTGCAATTGGCACAACGAGTGTGGAACTTGCAGCCCTTAGGCGGATCTGCAGGCGAAGGAATCGATCCTTCAAGCACGATTCGGCTCATCTTCACCGTCGGATCGGGCACGGGGATAGCAGAAAACAGCGCCTTGGTGTAGGGATGCAACGGATTGCGGAAGATATCGGCGGTGTCGCCGTATTCGACGAGATTGCCGAGATACATTACGCCTACCGAGTCGGAAATATGCTCAACGACCGACAGGTCATGCGAAATGAAGAGATAGGTCAAGGCATATTTTTCCTGCAGCTCTTTGAGCAGGTTGATTATCTGTGCCTGAATGGATACATCAAGTGCAGAAACAGGCTCGTCGCACACAACAAACTCAGGGTTAAGTGCCAGCGCACGCGCGATGCAGATACGCTGACGCTGACCGCCCGAAAACTCATGCGGATAACGTTCCTTATGGAAGGGCTGCAGTCCGCAGTTGTCCATGATATTATCGATATAGTCGTTGAACTCAGCCTTCGGAACAAGGTTGTGCTCGCGGACTGCTTCTCCGATTATTTCACCGACGGGCAAGCGAGGTGAAAGGGATGAAAAGGGGTCCTGAAAGATGATCTGCATCTTGGTCCTCAATGCACGCATCTCTGCATTGGAAAGGTCATAGACCTCCTTGCCGTTGAAGAGGACCTGACCGCCCGTCTTTTCACCCGACAGACGAAGTATCGCGCGACCTGTCGTAGTCTTGCCGCATCCTGATTCGCCGACAAGACCCATAGTCGTGCCGCGCCTGAGGTTGAAGGTTACGCCGTCGACTGCCTTTACATAGCCGACTGTGCGAGAAAACATTCCGCCTTTAATGGGGAAGTATTTCTTAAGCTCATTGACCTGCAGGATATACTGCGGATCGTATTCGATGGGGGTGAAGTTGTTTTCAATGACCAGATTTTCTTTGCTCATTACAGCTCACCCTCCTTCTTGTCATAGTAGCGGTAGCAGGCAACCTTATGAGTATCAGAAAGGCTGACTTCGCACGGATATTCGCCCGAACAGCCCTCAACGCACATTTCACAGCGATCCTTAAAGTAGCAATAGTTCGGCATGTTTACCGGATTAGGCACCTTGCCCGGAATGGAATAAAGCTTATCCACCTTTTTACCGACGACAGGCTTGGATGCCATCAGGCCGATAGTGTAGGGGTGGGCAGGATTTTCGAATATCTCCTTTGCCGTTCCCTTTTCAACGATTCTGCCTGCGTACATAACAACGACATAATCCGCCATCTCGGCGATAACGCCAAGGTCGTGGGTGATCAGCATAATAGAGGAGTTGATGCGATCCTTAAGGTTGCGCAGCAGATCAAGTATCTGCGCTTGAATGGTAACGTCAAGAGCGGTAGTAGGCTCATCGGCGATGATAAGCTTGGGATTGCAGGCCAACGCCATCGCGATCATAACACGCTGACGCATTCCGCCTGACAGCTCATGCGGATACATGCGGTAAACTCCCTCGCTGTTAGCGATTCCAACCATCTCCAAAAGCTGAATGGTACGCTCTTTTATCTCCTGCTTGCTCATGTTCTTGCCGTCATGAAGCTCGATGACCTCATCGACCTGTTTGCCGATACGGAAAACGGGATTAAGACTGGTCATCGGCTCCTGAAAGATCATGGAAATGAAGTTGCCGCGCAGATGCTGCATTGCTTCAATAGGTGTCTTGGTGATATCGTATGCCTTGTCACCGAGGTTCAAGCGTATCTCGCCGCCGACGACCTGTCCCTGCGGACGCTGCAAAAGCTGCATGATCGACAGGCTGGTGACAGATTTTCCGCAACCCGATTCGCCGACTACGCCGACAGTCTTTCCTGCCGGAACCTCAAAGGATATTCCGTCGACCGCCTTGACCGTTCCAACGTCGGTGAAGAAGTAACTCTGAAGATTCTCTATTTCAAGTGCATTGGCGGTATCCTTCATCTGAGTCAGATACTCGCTTTCAGGCACGTTCTTGCGCTTATAACGCTTTTCAAGCGCGTTTGTGATCTTGCGGTTTTCGCGCGAGATCCTGCGGGATTCCTTTGCGGAAAGATATCCTTCGGGCTTTTTCTTTTTGGATCTCTTCGTTTGCATGAATACTTCCTCCTTCCCTTAACGTTTCATTTTCGGATCAAATGCGTCGCGCAGACCGTCACCGACAATGTTGAATGCCAGAACGGTAGCGAGCAAAAGAACACCTGCGGGGATCCAGATAAACCAATAGTTGCTCAGAACAAAGGTGTCGTTTACGTCGTTAATGATGTTACCCCATGAGGCAAACGGGAAACGCACGCCAAGTCCAAGATACGACAGGGTCGCCTCGGTGATGATGGTGCTGCCAAGTCCCATGGTGCAGGTAACGATCAGCTGCGGAATGACATTGGGTATCAGGTGGCGGAAGATACGACGTGACACACGCACACCGCATGCCTCGGTCGCGGTCATGAACTCCTGCTCGCGCAAGGAAAGTATCTGTCCGCGTACAAGACGCGCAATTCCCGGCCATCCAAGGAGGCCAAGTATCAGCATAAGGTAGAGCATTCGCACCTGCGAATCGAGATTCGCAGCGTCCATCGCAGCGCCGAGTATGATGATGATCGGCATTGACGGGATGCAGTAGAAGATATCAACTATACGCATGATGAGGTTGTCGACCCATCCGCCGAAATAGCCTGATATTCCGCCGAGGATGACGCCGAGCACAGTTTCAATGATAACAACGATGAAGCCGATTATCAGGGAAACGCGTCCGCCGTACATCAAACGGGTCAGCATGTCCATTCCGTTTCTGTCGGTGCCGAGCCAATGCTCCTTGCTCGGTGCGGAATAGGTGTCGAAAACAGTCGTTTCGATCTCCTGCTTGACCGCCCAAGACTTGTTGGCAGCGTCATATTTAAGGGTATACTCCGCAGTTTCGCCGTTGTCGTCGGTGTAGGCGAACTCCTCGTTTCCGCTCTCAACAGCGTCAATAAGCTGATTCTTGAAGTCGCGGGTCAGGAACACGTCCGACATAACGGCACGAACGATATATGAGCTGACATAAGCTATTTCCGTGCCGTCCTCATAAACGACGCCGTCAGCGTCCAGGGTATAGCTCTTGCCCTCAGAAGTGAAGGCATCGGCACCTGCCGCGTGCGCCTTGAGAGCGTCATAGGTGAAGTCGAAAGAGAAGGCATCATTGCTCGTAGACGAGTTGACGAGCTCTTTGTTAGCGATACCGATCAGGTCGTCACCGATGTAAACGGCGTAAAGGTCGTCACCGTCAGCCACGACCCTGTAGGTAATATCGCGGTAGGTGAACTCTTCGTTTTTACCCTGGATAGCGAGCAGGGTCTGCGCCTGAACGACACCCGTGAACCGCTCAGCGTCATTGACGGTGTAGCGGAACTCGGTATTACGGACTATTCCGGCGTAATCCTTTCTCTGCATATCGACGCGATAGAACTTCTCGTCCTGACCGTAGGGGGAAACAAGTCCGCCTACAAACGAAAACAGGAACATCACCAAAAGCACGATCAGACCTGTAACTGCGAGTCGGTTGCGGAAAAAGCGCTTCGTTACCAACGCGGTCGGAGAAAGAACCTTTACCCGACGGTCGTCGTTGAGGGAATACTTCTCAGGCCTGTTGTTCTTGGAAGGCTCATCGCCTCTCGATTTCTCCATCTTTTTATCTACATTGTGCCTGACGGATGCCTCAGGCAGATCGTTGATACGCAAAGGCGGATTGTTCTGAATATCTTTATTATCCTTCATTGCTCTCCCCCTCCCTTACGCGATACGGACACGCGGGTCGACCGCGGCATACAGTATATCGGAAATCAGGTTTCCTGCCAAGGTCAACACGGCGATGAATACTAAATAGAACATGGAGAAAGGAATATCTCCGCTTACCATCGAATGATATGACGCATATCCGATACCGGGGATCGCAAACAGGGTCTCGGTGATCAATGCTCCCGAGAACAGTCCGGGCAGCGAGCCGCCGACAATGGTAACGATGGGGATAAGAGTGTTACGGAAGGCGTGATGATAGATTACCTTTTTCTCCGAAAGGCCCTTCGCACGCGCGGTGCGGATATAGTCGGCGTTAAGCACCTCGAGCATATTGGTACGGGTATAGCGCATCAGCGAACCCATTCCGATAACGACAAGGGTGACTATAGGCATGACCAGATGCTCAGCTTTATCAAGGAACTGTCCCATCGGGGAGAGCATGTCATAATCTCTGCCGACCAGTCCGTACAGGTCAAACCAACCGAGCTTGACCGAGAATAACAGCTTGAGCAGTGACGCAAAGAAGAAGGTCGGCAAGGAGATACCTGCCAATGCGATAACGGAAACTGTATAATCGGTCTTGCTGTACTGCTTGGTCGCGGCAACAACGCCGAGAGGAATAGCAATAATAAGCTGGAAGAAGAAGGATATTGCGCCCATAACGAAGGAAAGCCAAACGGTATCGTTAAACTTCTCGGTAACGGGGACGGTCCATTTCCAAGAGTCACCGAAGTCACCCTTGAACATGCTTACAAGCCATCCGAAAAATCCGGAAACGATGCCCTTATCCATATTATACATTCCCCTGAGCTGCTCCATCCATTCCTCGTATGATTTAGAGCCGGGCTGCATGGATTTCTGACGTGCGACCGCTTCGATATATGAAGTGGGCAGACAACGCATCAGTGCGTAAAGAATGAATGCCACAAAAAACAAGATCACGATCGATATCAAAATTCTTTTGATTATATACTTGTGCACGGTATTCCCTCCGTTCAAATTTGACCTGCTGTGAGCAGGTATCTCTGCATTTACCTATTTCTGCAGATTCACAAAACGCCTTTTCTTATGAAAACAGCCTCTTGTGAACATGCAGAAGCCGCATATTACTGCCTTTTCAGCATGTCCATAATAATAGTCCAAGGTTGCCTTGCGCACACAAGGCACGCAAGGCAACCCCTTTTTACAGAGTCATATGAATTTTAATTCTGCTATTAGTTCAGTTCGATGTTGTGAACCTCAGCCATCCAACCGTAGAAGGTGGTGATGTCCGGAGTTACAGTGTCAATGTTGACACGCTCGGTGCTGAAGATAACAGCGTTCTGACGCTGGTAAACAGGTACCTCAACCGCCCAGTCAACAACGATGTCGAGGCAGGTCTTGTACATCTGCTTACGGTAGGACTGATCCATAGACTTGCGAGCATCAAGGATAAGCTTGTTGAGCTCTTCGTCATCGATGTCGTACATGTAGTTGGAGCCGCCGGCAGCCATGGTATCGTTACCGGAGAAGTAGATCTGATACATATCCGGATCAACGGTTGCGCCCCAAGCAGCACACCACATATCGACGCCGTCGGCCTCGATACCGGTCCACAGATCAGAAGAATTGGTCAGGTCCTTAACGACCAAGGTAATACCCAGTTCCTCAAGAGCTTCCTTAGCAAGAGTGAGCATCATGAAGGACGGGTGGTCACCGGCGCCGTCAGCGGGGATCCAAACCTCATACTGCATCTTTGCGCCCTTAGGAGCAGCGGTAACCTTGTCGTCGGCAACGGTATAGCCTGCAGCCTTGAAGAAGGTAAGAGCGGCAGCCTTAGCAGCGTCGTACTTTTCTTCGGTCGTCATACCGGAGGTGTAGATATCATTACCGCTTGCATCGACCGAGAAGGCAACCTTGTAGTCGGCATCAGTCTTCTGCGGTGCAGCCCAAGAGGTGTTGGAGATCGGGTAGTTGATAACAGTAGCGGCCTCGCCATAGTAAGAGTCAACAGCAACGTCGCGGTATACAGCAAAGATGGTGGCAAAAGCCTTGCGCAGATTCTTTGATGCATCGGAATCGATATCGCCGCCGACGTTGACGCGCTTAGCGCTCATGCCGAGGTAGCCATAGCCAAGGTTATCAACGGTGCTTACGGTGATCTGATCGCCGTTGAGTTCGCCGCCGTTAGCCTTCTGGATGGCCTTAACGGTATCGACGGAGAAGGAAGGATCGGTCAGGTCGATGGTACCGGTGGTAACACCGTTGAGCTTATCAGCTTCCTGAGTTTCCATGAAGTTGATGTACTTGGTCTTCGGAGTGCCGAGGTAGTAGCTCTCGTTAGCCTCGAAGGAAACAACGCCGTTCTCGAACTTCTTGAACTTGTAGGGACCTGCGCCCATAGGTGTGGTAGTCTTAGCACGGACGGTAGCAAGGTCACCCTTCTCAAAGCCGAACTTGTTGTTGTCATAGTCATACTTAGAAGCATCGCCGTAGTAATGCATCGGAGCGATGGTAACGCCGAGCTGATAGATAGCGGTAGCGTCGATCTCGGTCAGAACAACGCGCAGGCTGTTCTTACCGGTCTTCTGGATACCGGTGATGCTATCGGCAGAATCGCCGGTCTTAACACCCTTGGTGTACTCATCGGCAGCATCGCCGAGTTCTGCAAGGATAAGGCTCTCGATCGAAGAGCCGGCAGACTCGTAGTTAATACCGGTGTCAGCGTCAAAGCTGTAGCCCATAGTATCTACGATAGCGCTGAAGAAGTCAGCAGCGGTGGCGCCTTCCTCGAGATCATAGCCCCAAAGAGCAGCTTCACCGGCAACGTCGTCAACGTCATCGCCGTAGCCTGCAGCAGTGCAGTAATCAACGATCTCCTGAGCGAACTTAGCGCCTGCAGCGTCAAATGCGGCCCAGAAAGTGTTGTACTGATCTTCAGTGTAGTAATCAGTTTCGGTGTAACCCTTTCTCTCGGTAGCGAAGATAAGGTTCATACGGCTGTCCATACCTGCGCGGTACTCTTCCATACCCTCGATCGGAACTGCGAACAGGGTGGAGCTGCCTTCATAGGTCGGGTCGCACAGAACATACATAGAGAAAATAACGTCATCGATGGTAAGAGCCTCACCGTCGGAGAACTTAATGTCCTCGCGAATGGTAAAGTCATAGTAAACGGTACCGTCAGCGTTCTCGGTGATCTTAAGATCAGCCGGTCCGTTGTAGGTATAGTCGGTACCGTTGTAGGCGATGGTCTCGCCCTTAATACCATTCATGATGATAGCACCTGTACGGTCACTGGTGAGCAGACTGATAGAAGTCATACTCGCAACGTCCTGATCGTAAGCAGTCTCCGCAAAGAAGGGGGAGAACTTGCTGCTGAAGGGACTGTAGCCAACGACGAGCGGGGTATTGTTTTCTTCTGTGTCGCCGGACTTGTTGCAACCAGCCAGCATGCCGAAGCACATGACGATTGCAAGCGCAAGAGCAAGAATCTTTTTCATTTACATCTCTCCTCATAAATAAAGATTTATAAACACGGGCTGTGCCCGAATTTACCCATCTGACAGAATTATTATTCTAATGCATGAAATGCATTAGAATAAAGGGGGCGCCCCCTTTCGAGCCGAGCTATTCGGTCGGTTCGGATCTTACATTATCGCAGCGGTAGCTGAACTCCCTCCAAACGCACCTTAACCAGATCGCAAGCACCGCCACCGCGAGCTTTGATACCGGGTAGGCCACGGATAAAAACGGTCTTCCCTCGAAGCCGTTTAAGGCTATGTATACTACCGAGCCAACAGATCCGACACAGGCGGATATTGCAACCAGCAGGCTTCTCATCGGCAGCTTCGGCACGGTTTCGCGATAAACATATTCGCGAAGCGGCTCGCCGCCAAAGGTCAACCGACACGCTCCCCACACCACGCTGAACAGCGATGCGACCTCCGCCACAAAGGGCAAGATCACATAAAAGGTGTTGGTCATACCGGCGGCGGTATTGCAGCCCGAAACGACCGTAAGCACACAACAGGCAAGGATCGCCGACCATGAAAGCGTCAAAGCAGACCGTCGGCTGCGGCTATGGTTGTCCCACTTATAGTAGTTGCCGAAATACTCATAACGCCCCGCAGCATTCAGCTTGAAGTCATTAAGATAGCTGCGTCGGTGTTGTTTTTTCTTTTTTGCCATATAAAAAATCTCTCAAATCCGGCGAAAGTCAG
>CAZDIN010000025.1:0-11112 GCA_964505515.1 uncultured Eubacteriales bacterium
TGCCTTAAGCTCGACCTCTAATTCGGTGCCGTTTTCAACCGGCATTGTCTTTTTGTCACTAAGATCAATAGGAATCGATACCCTGCAGTAGTTAGCAAATCCGTAGTTCAGCAGAGCCTTTGCCGCCGAGAACCTGTCGTTGCTCGACGGACAGCCAAGTACAACTGCGATAAGGTTAAGTCCATCCCTCGTTGCCGTCGCGGAAAGACAGCAGCCTGCGTCATCAGTGGTGCCTGTTTTCAGTCCGGTCGCGCCGTCATAAAACCTGACGAGCTTGTTTGTGTTAACAAGCTGAGTGGCGCCGTTTCTAAGGGTGTCCATCCATACAGTTGTATAATCGTAAATTTGATGATGCTTCATGAGTGCCCGTGACATGAGAGCAATATCACGCGCGGAGCTGTAATGATCTTCCGCATCAAGCCCCGAACTGTTAGAGAAATTTGTGTTTACCATGCCGAGCTCTGCCGCTTTTTGATTCATCAGGCTTACAAAATTTTCCTCGCTGCCTGCGATGGCCTCAGCAAGTGCGACCGTAGCATCGTTTGCAGAGCCGATAGCGACCGCCTTGAGCAGATCGTTGACCGACATGGTTTCGTTCGGCTCCAGCCAGATCTGCGAGCCGCCCATTGAAGCGGCATATTCACTGCAGGACACCTGACTGTCTAAGGTCAGCCTTCCGTCATCGAGCGCCTCCATGAAAAGCAAAAGTGACATGATCTTTGTTATCGACGCAGGTGCAAGCCGCTCGTCTGCGTTCGATTCATACATGATCGTCCCCGAATCCTGATCCATGAGAATAAACGACTTTGCCTTAAGTGTCGAAAAATCAGCAACTGCCCCGGCAGTTACCGAGTCTCCGTTCTCATCCTCTTCAAAATTACCTAAAAGATCTTCGGTGTAATGCTCTGTAACGATTCTGTTCATCTCGAACATATCATCTGCAAACGCGCATGTAGTGAACAGGCAGACCGACAGAACGACCGACAATATTTTTAAGCACAGTTTCATAAGATCACCTTCATCATTTAACTTTGATAATATATATGACTTTTCAGGATTATTTTTAACCTCTTTGCTAAAAATAGTGTTGGTGATAAGAGATGAAGCGAGTTGCTATATTGATAGCGTCATTGATTTTTATCAGCTTGTGCGCTTGTCAGGAGAATTTGCCCGAAACTGTAGAGGCAGTATCTGAAATCTATACGAGAGATATTATCGGCTACGGAACCGTCGATGTGTCCGAAACCGAGCTTGTAGTTGCCGAAAAGGGAGCAGTGCTGCAGTCGGTCGAGGTCGAAAAGGGCGAAATGGTAAACGAGGGTGACCTGCTGGTTACCGTGCTGAGCTACGGTGTGTTAAAGGAGATAGCCGCAGAGTGCAGCGGCATAGTCAGTGAGATAGAAACTGTCGGTACCGCATCAGACGGGAAAAAGCCCGTCTGCGTGCTGACAAAGACCGACACACTTTCCTTAAGCGTCCTTGTTAACGAAAAGGACATAGGCAGCGTTAAGGTCGGCGACACTGTAACTGTAAGCGGTGACGGTTTCGGAAACACTGCCTGTGAAGCGTCGGTCGAAAGATGCCTTTCCATCCCTGAGCAGAGCGGTTCAGGAGTATATTACAGGGTGCGTATCGGGTTGCCTGAAAAGTTGACGGGCATGCTCCCCGGAATGAGCGCAAAGGCTGTAATTCACGCGACGTCGCAGGAGGAGGGGATAATAGTTCCGTTCACCTCGGTGGGCTTTGATAAGGAGGGATATTATCTCTACCTGAGCGGCGGCGAGCGGGTCGACTTGACCTCTGCCGTTGCCTGCAACGACGGATATGCGGTGGCAGGAATTGAGGCAGGAAGTCAGGTCGTGCGTTATCTCTCGGAGGTCGAAAAATGAAGAAGGCCATACTGATATTCCGCCGCTCACTTCGCGTGAATTTGCGCCGCTACCTGCTTTATTCGGTGGGTATTGCGCTGTCGGTCGCGTCTGTGCTATCGGTCGGCACCCTGTCTGAAATGGCTTTTTCGTCCATCGATAAAGAACTCGACCGCGTGATATTTAAC
The DNA here is from genome assembly GCA_964505515.1 of uncultured Eubacteriales bacterium. Taxonomy (GTDB): domain Bacteria; phylum Bacillota; class Clostridia; order Oscillospirales; family Acutalibacteraceae; genus RGIG2206. The sequence continues at coordinate 2,057 of CAZDIN010000025.1, forward strand.
GGAGTTGAGGTAAGATTTTCCTCAATGACGGTTGCAAACGCCGCCGAGCTTGTCAGTTCGGTAGCACTTGAAAGCAAATCTTATGTGATGCCCTGCTCCACGATGGGTGCTCAGGTGGGAGAGGATATCTATTCGGTGTCAGGCGTCGATGAAAAGGCTGAGCAGTTTTATTCGCTTAAAATGTCGCAGGGCGAGTTTCTGACCCTTGAAAACATCAGTAGCAAGGACAGAGTCTGTGTTATCGGCAAGACCTTGGCTGATAAGCTGTCGGCAGATGCCTCCTGCGTCGGAAACATGCTGCAGCTGACGATAAACGGGATAGCCGAGCCCTTCAGGGTCATTGGCATATATAGCAGCGGATATATGGATAAGCTTGCCGATGTGTTGGGCGAAACGATATATATACCCCATACCGTTGCCGAGCAACTGCAGGGGATAGGCTATACTGCATCCTTTCAGATCGGCAAGGATGACTCGGACAGGTTTTTGCGGTTTCTTGATGAAAAGGTGACCGACAAGGGATATACTGTCGTTGACCTTACCACTCAACGCAAACAGCTTGACGGAGTTTTTAACACAGTGACAACAGTGCTGTCGTTGATAACCGGCGTATCTATTGTAGTAGCGTCGTTCAATATGCTCGTTATTACATGGATACACGTCAAAAACAGTTACAAAGAGATAGGACTAAAAAAATCCCTCGGTGCATCGCGGCTGGATATCTTGATGGAATATGTCGTCGAGGCAGTTGGCATAGCCTGGATAGGCACGTTGCTTGGCGTGGCGGTGAATCTGCTGTTTTGCCTTGTGCTGAATATGACGGGAAACGTTGTTGAGTACGGAGCAGGGCGTGTAGCAGCTGTTGCGGTTGCGGTAACCGTGCTGTCGGCAGTGTTCGGGTTGGTGCCGTCCGGCATGGCGGCGCGGATGCAGCCGATAGATACCCTTCGCAGCAACGGATAATTTACAAAATGGCTTGACAAAATATTGGTAAGAGATTATAATAGTCAAGTCGTCCAAACGTCTCGATAGCTCAGCTGGATAGAGCATCTGCCTTCTAAGCAGAGGGTCGGGGGTTCGAGTCCCTCTCGGGACGCCATTGAAAAAAGCCTGATTTGTCTAACGGACAAATCAGGCTTTTTTCAATGATATCCGTTCCCGACGGAACGGATGATATATCTTCGATATGATATCGCGCTTCGTGCGACGATATATGCCTTATCGCATTAGCGTGTATCTCATTAGCCGTAGGCTGATACCGGATCAGTATGCAAAATCAGCATAGATGGGCAGGTGGTCGGACGAGTTTTGCACATCAAGGTCAATGATAACGCTGAATTCCTCAACCGACGCCACGCCGTTCGTCAGGATATGGTCGATGCTCATATAATTATTCTTCGGAGGCTCATCATATATCTCCGAGTAGGTTGCGTAATCGTTAATTATCTCCTTGGCTTCTTCTCTTGCGTTTTGCAGATCGGTGTCATTAACGAAGCCGCTGAACTTCGGCATAATAGTAATTGAGTTGAAGTCGCCGACCAGTATGAACGGGATGTCGGTGTACTTTTTAAGTTCAGCCTGAACCTGCTTTGTGAGCTCTTCAAAGTTTGCGTTGTAATTTTCCGACTGACTCGGAGGAGCAGGGTGAGCGTTGGCAACGACAAATTGCTTTCCGTCAGCCAGTTTCTGAAATACAGCAACCGACATAACGCGGATATCACTGCCTTCCTCGAGATCCAGTACATATTCATCAATGAGCTTGACTGTCTTGGGATTGTAGTACAAGGTGGTCATGTTCAGACTGTCGCTGTTACATTTTTTGCAAGCCTGCATGTAATCTCCCGTCGATACTAACAGGCGGTCGATGGCGCTGTGCCAATCGTCGTTTGCCTCCTGAACGCCGATAACATCGGGAAGGTAGTGCTTGATTACATCGGCGGCTATAGTGTCACGTCCTGCAACCGGAACGTTATCGGCATAACTGCTCCATTCAGGATGAAGTAGGTTGTAGGACATAACTCGGATCATAGTATCATCTGAAATTTCGCTTGTGTCGGTGGACACAGTTTCATTTTGAGAGCCGGAACTGTTTTCATTCTGCGAGGAAGCAGACGGAGCGCTGTCGGTGTCGGCTGTATTATCGCATGATATCAAGCAAGAAGGCAGCATGATCGCAATAAGAATAAAGGCAAAAAGTCGTGCAAAATTTTTCTTCATGGTTTTCACTCCTTATTATCGGTTTGCAACAAATGAAACAGTCGGTGTCGCACCCTTCTCAAAGGTGAAGGTCATATTGACCTCCTGGATCTTCGCAAACAGTCCGTCGGCAGTCTTTACGGAATATATAGCCTCGTTGGCAGTATCTGCGAGTGCGTCATCCTTCTGAACAGCGGTGATAACAGCGCGGGTGCGTTTGATTTCAACCTCAGGGTCGCCGTAGGTGGCGTTGATGGGGTCATAGACGATCTGCTTGCACTTGGCTTCGTCGAATCCGCTGCCGCCAAGCGCGATATCGTAGGTGCATTCGGTGGGTCTGCCGCCCTTAGCCACTGCCGACAGAGAAAACAGGTTGACATGGAACTGTGACTGCTCGTAATCCTTATAGGACAAAACGCCGCTTCTCGCGTTGTATACAACGGTATAAACAATGAAATCGCTCATCGAAACCGAAACAGTGTTGTCTTCGGCGTTGGTTGAAACGGTCGCCATCATGACTTCAAGCTCGCGGCAGTCAGCGGTCTCGCTGAGGACAGTCTGAGCTAACACAAGCCGATTAGAATCGATGCAGAAATAGGGAGCCTTATCCGAATATACATCCTTTTGCATATTCAACAAAGCCGAAGAAATAGGGAAGCTTTCGGAAAACGCCTCGTCCATTATTGTGTCCCCGTCCATCGTCAGCGCGTAATTGAAAAGCGAATCGAACTCGTCATTCTGACTGCTGTCATCAAGCAGTTGAGCAGAGCATTCAGTGAACTCATATGTCGTGATGTTCTTTCTGGTTCCGATAAACACCTGATAAAGCCCCCAGAAAAAAGAAATAACGAAAAAGACGATCAGTATGTTTGAAATAATGCGATCGCGTCTTGATTTCTTGGATTCATAAGGGTTGCGTTGCATGGTCAGATCTCCTTATATAAATAATCGGTCAGCTTTACGAACTGCTCCATCGGTATGCTTTCGGCACGCGATGAGGGTTCGATGCCGCACTCTTGCAGGGCATCTATAATGATCTGCTTGTCAAAGGGGAGGGAATTGGAAAGGGAGTTAAGAACCGTCTTTCTCCGCATTGCAAAGGCAGCCTTGATTACGCGGAAAAAGGCCTTGTCGTCACGAATCGACGGGTCGCGCTCGCGTTTTATATCAAGACGGATAACAGCGCTGTCGACCTTTGGCGGAGGGAGGAAGGACTCTCTTCCGACGCCGAAAAGAATACGCGGCTCGGAGTAGTACCTGACCGCCGCGGTAACGGGGCCGCACTCACGCGTTCCCATCTGCGCGCAAAGCCGCTCAGCCGCCTCCTTTTGCACCATTACGTTGATGGAACGGATGGGCAGATTTTCCTCTAACAGCCGCATGATAAGGGGCGACGTGATGTAATAAGGCAGGTTAGCGCATACCGACACAGGCATATTGCCGAATTCGTCGTGTATAAGCTTATGCAGGTCACACTTCATGGCATCCTCAAACCGCACGAACGCATTGTCAAAGCCGTCAAGCGTCTCCGCCAAGATCGGCATCAAGCGTGTATCCAGCTCGATCGCGACCACCTTTTTCGCGCGTTTTGCAAGCTCGCGTGTAAGAACGCCCGCACCGGGACCGATCTCAATGACGCCCTCGCCGTCTATCTCAGCCCCTTGAGCAATAGCGGGACAAACGGTCGGATCGGTCAGGAAATTCTGTCCAAGCCCCTTTTTGAGATTAAATCCGTTTCTCGAAAAGAGGTCGTGCAAATATGAAATATCGGTTAATTCTCTCATGTTTTTCTCCGTTACATCTGATTGTAATATGATTATAGCACCAAAAAGCAGATATGGAAAGAAAAATTTTTGATGACAAAATTGAAATTAGGTGTTATAATACGAATAATAACCGTTGGAGGAACATTATGATCGAGAATGCATTGGATATTATTGTAGAACAGTTAAAGCCTATCTTCACTTCGCAGAAGTTTGTCAAGCAGGACGCTGAGGACTGCGTCTATGTCAATAAGGACTACGCTTATCGCATCAGCTATGATGATGAAAAGAAGGTCTACCTTCTTGATAGGGCAACCCTGAAGGGAGAGGAGCAGTCCGAGTTTGTCAACCGCTCTATGTATCTGTTTGACGACAGGTCTACCGAAGCGGATGCAAAATCCGTCGGCAACGATTTCTTTGATACCATCAACAACGATCTGGGCCTTGTTAAGTCGGTCGCGATGAATAAGCGCGACGTGCCCCTTCCGTCAAAGGCAAAGGGCGACGTTACCCCCGGAATCGAAACCTTCTGCAACCGTTTTCTCACCCTTTTCCCCGTCTATAAGGATCAGTACAGGGAAGAAACGGCTCGCTACGGCGGATTTATGGCTGACCATTTCTTCAGCCGCACTGCTGCGGTCGTTCTTCGCAACGCGGTGCAAAACGGTGACATGAAGCAACTGAATAAGATCGCAGGCATGCTCGATCAGTACTACGCTGAGGGCGACTACGAGGTGCAAATCACCATTACTTATGTGATCGTCGGCGGAGCCTTCCGTGACGATAAGGAGCTCTTCGAGAGATTCCTTACCCTTATCGACAACAACTATAAATACCTGCGCCAGCCGTCGATAAATATAATGAAGTTTGTAATCAACAAAGGCAAATGATCGAATTCGACCGAACCGTTACCAAGCGGTTCGGTCATTATTTTTGCTCTGCCTGCATAACGATATATTATCGTACCGTCGGGGAGGGTATATATGGAAGACTGGAACTGGGAACAAGCGCTTGAGCCTCAGAAGACGCCTGAGGCTGAAACAAAACGGCGCAAGCATAATTTTTTAGATATACTGTTTAACCAGACGATATATTTTATTGTGGTGCTGATCGCCTTTTTCGGATTCAAGTTTTTCGGCGGTGAAGCCTATGCCTCCTTCAAGGAGGAACTAACGAAAAGCTTAAGCCAGACCACCACTACCGATACGGTTCTCGACGAGGTCGAAAAGCAGGAAAAGACCGAGCAGACCGATAACGATGACGAGGCTTCTTCGGTGGAAGAAACCGCGACCTACGTCGACTATCAGACCCTTGATGCATACGCCGAATATGCCGAAGAATCGGATGAAGCCTGTGTATTTGACCTGTCCGAGATAAGATTGCTCTCGGGCAATAAGCTGTCGGTCAACTCGATGTGCATGCCTATAACTTCGACCAATGTTACCTCGGCGTTTGGATACCGCGTCAACCCTATCACAGGTAATTATGCAATGCATTCGGGAATAGACATCGGCGCGAATACGGGCGATAACATATATGCCGCTTTGAGCGGAACGGTGGTCAAAGCGAAGGAAAGCTATGACTACGGCAAGTTTGTAACTATAGACCACGGGGACGGGCTTGTGACCATCTATGCCCATTGTTCAAAGCTGCTCGTTGAGGTAGGGGACACTGTCGAAAAAGGGCAGGTCATCGCCTTGGCAGGCAGTACGGGCTGGTCGACAGGCCCCCATCTGCATTTTGAGATAAGGGTCAACGGAATACGCATTGATCCGCAGTATTACCTGACCAAGCTCTATTCAGCATGAAGCTTCGACTGGGTCGCCTGAAGGTCGAGGTGGATTACTTTGGCGCACTTATAGTTTCGCTGATGCTTGTCGTTGACCGCATGGGAGTAATGCTTCCGGCACTTGCCGCCTGCGGATTGCATGAGCTTGGGCATGTCATAGCGATACTGTTAACCAAGGGTAAGATCGCATCGGTGCGCCTTTGCCCGTGGGGAATACAGATAGTCAGCCCGTCCTTGACAGAGGGTCGGGCAAGCCTTGCTGTCGCGGTGTCAGGACCTGCGGTAAACCTGATACTTTGGGCGGTGTTGCGCAAGGTTGCACCTTCCTTTGCCGCAATTCAGCTTATATGCGGAGCCTTCAACCTCCTGCCGTGTAACGGGCTTGACGGCGGCGATGCCTTGCATGGCATACTTGCTGCTTTTTTGAGTGAAGAAAGCGCAGATAGGGTGCTGTTTGCAGTTTCGTGTGCGGTGGGGGTGCTGTGTGTCGCCTGCGGCATAATGTTGGTGTGGAAAACACGCAATCCGTCCTTGCTTGTGGCAGGGCTTTATCTTGTTATTTTACAGTTGATACAAAAAATCAGGGGCAGGGAAACCTGCTCCTGATTTTTTAGGTTTAACTCTATGAACGGATCTGTGCGCCGATCTTTTCAAGGTCTGCAATTATCTTGCGTACGATCTTGTCGCATTGCTTGTCGCTGAGGGTGGAGTTTTCGGAGCGCATCGTAAAGGTGTACGCAACGCTCTTTTTATCCTCAGGGATCTGACTTCCCTGATAGACGTCGAAAAGCTCGACCTTTTCAAGCAGTCCGCCGACGTTCTCAACGATGACCGACTTGATTGCCGCAACGGGCAGCTCGCGGTCGCACAAAATTGCGAGGTCGCGGGTGACTGCAGGGAACTTCGGCAGTGCCTTATAGGTGCGCTCTGCGCCGACACTGTCAAACATAGCCTCGATGTCAAGCTCAGCCGTATAGACCTTGGCGTTGATGTCGTAGTTGTCGGCAACCTTCGGATGAATCTCGCCGATGATACCGATGACCTTACCGCCGACGGTTATCTCAGCGGTCCTGCCGGGATGATAGGAGTAAGCATCGGTTTTAGCATTGAACTCATAACCCAAGACGTTCAGCCCGTCAAGCAGGACCTCAACGGCACCCTTCATCTTAAAGAAATCTAAGCTGTCGCCGTATCCGCCGAGAATGAGCTTTTTGCGCTCGATGGGCAGCTCGTCATCGGCAAGCGGAATATATTCCTTTGCGATCTCAAACATCTTCACAGATGCGTTCCTGCGGTTGTAGTTGAGTGCCAATATCTCAAGCATCGACGGCAGCGCAGTAGTGCGCATGATGGAGGTCTCCTCGCCGAGCGGATTGCTGATGCGTACAGACCTGCGTCCCTCATGGTCGGCAGGCATGTTGACAAGGTCATACTCCTTCGGACTTATGAAGGAATAGGTCATGATCTGTGAATATCCCTTCGCTATCATGGTCTCGGATATCCTGCGCTCGAACTTCTGCTCATCGGTATATTTGCCGTTAGCCTTGCCGTTGATGGCGGAATCGGGAATGACGTCGTAGCCGTAGATACGAGCGATCTCCTCGGCAATATCAGCCTTGTGCTCGATGTCGGTACGGAAGTAGGGAACGGTAACGGTGCCGTTTTCGACCTTGAATCCAAGACCGGTCAGTATCTCGACCATACGCTCCTCAGGAATGTCGGTGCCAAGGAAACGGTTGGTCCATTCAGGCTCAAAGCCTACAGTTTTAGGCTCATCGTCAAAATGGCGGCAGTCAACGTATCCCGAAACGACCTTACCTGCACCCAGCATTGTGATAAGCTCGCAGGCGCGGTCAAGCGCATGCTCGCAAAGCTGAGCAGGCAGTCCCTTTTCATACCGAGAGGATGCATCGGTACGCATGCCCAATGCCTTCGCGGTGGTGCGGACAGACGCGCCGTTGAAGCATGCGGACTCAAACACGATGGTGTTGGTGTCGTCGAAAATTCCCGAATATTCGCCGCCCATGACACCTGCAACCGCGATAGGCTTCTCGCTGTCAGCGATGCAGAGCATCTTCTGACTGAGCTCGCGTGAGGTTCCGTCGAGTGTCATGATGGTTTCACCCGCGTTTGCACGGCGAACGGTGATGGTGCCGTCCTTGACGTGCTTGTAGTCAAAGGCGTGCATCGGCTGACCGTACTCAAGCATAACATAGTTGGTAATATCAACGATGTTGTTGATGGGGCGCACACCGCTTGCGCGCAGACGCTCACGCATCCAACGCGGAGAAGGCTTAACGTTGATATCCTTTACGATGCGTGCCATATAGCGTGTGCAGAGGTCGGGAGCCTCGACCGACACCTTAAGGTAATCGTTAATGTCGCCGCCCTCCTCGGTCACAACAGGCTTGTGCTCCTTCATGGGAAGCGAGAAGGTGTTAGCGGTCTCGCGTGCAAGTCCGATGACCGAAAGGCAATCGGGGCGGTTAGAGGTGATCTCAAATTCAACTATATCGTCATTGATCCCGAGAGCCTCTTTTGCATCCTGACCAAGCCGGCATTCTTCCTCGATAACGAAGATTCCGTCCTCGATAGCATAGGGGAAATCGCCAAGGGTCACACCCAACTCGGCAATAGAGCAGAGCATGCCGTTGCTCTCAACTCCGCGCAGCTTACCCTTCTTGATCTTGACGCCGTTGGGCAGGGTAGCGCCGTCGGTAGCAACGGGAATAACGTCGCCGACCTTAAGGTTTTTAGCACCCGTGACTATTTGCAGGACCTGCTCGCCGACGTCGATCTGACAAACAACGAGCTTGTCTGCGTCAGGATGCTTTTCGATGCTGTTGACCTTACCGATAACGACCTTAGAGATCTCCTCGCCCTCCTTGGAGTAGCCTTCGACCTTGGAGCCTGTCATAGTAAGCCTTTCGGCAAATTCTTTAGGCTGATAATCTACGTCAACAAATTCTTTGAGCCAACGAATAGAAAGATCCATCTTAAATTACCTCCTAAAACTGATTGAGGAATCTCTGGTCATTCTCAAAGAACAAACGCAGATCATCGATGTTGAAACGACGCATAACAAGACGCTCAAGACCCATTCCGAAGGCAAAACCGCTGTACTCCTCAGGGTCGATGTTGCAGTTTTCAAGAACCTTAGGATGAACCATACCGCAGCCTAAAATCTCTATCCAACCCTCGCCCTTGCACAGACGGCAACCCTTACCGCCGCAGTTGAAGCACATGGTGTCCATCTCGGCAGACGGCTCGGTGAAGGGGAAGTGGTGAGGACGAAAACGCGTCTTTGT
>CAZDIN010000026.1:0-10728 GCA_964505515.1 uncultured Eubacteriales bacterium
TATAGGTGCAATGAAAGAAGTACAGGCAGAGATCCGTTCAATGAACGAAACACTTGTGACTCTTGCTAATGAATTGAAACATACTAACATGCATTTGGCAAGACACGAGCGGAAGATAGAAGAAATAGATTCCATGCCTAAACAGCGACTGCAGCAAATAGTTACGGCTATAATTGCTGCTTTATCGGGTTGTATCATCACAACCCTAATGGGCATGATTCTTGCTTAAGAAAGGAGAAGTTATGGATTTTCAAAATTTTATAAAAAGTGAACTTCTGATTCTGGTGCCTGTTATGTATTTGGTTGGAATCGGGCTAAAGAAGAGCAAGCTTCCTGATACATACATTCCGATTACACTTGGTGCTATTTCGGTAGTTCTATCTGCTTTTTGGATCATAGCCACAACTGCGATCATTGACATAAGAGATGTCGCCCTTGCAATATTTATGGCTGTTACGCAGGGCGTTCTTGCGGCAGGCGCGAGTGTGTATGCTAACCAGATCTATGTTCAATCTAGAAAGGAGGAGTGAAAAATAGATATTATAAAGGCCCATGCAGTAAAAAATCTTTGCTATTCAGCGGCACAAAAAATGATCCCCAAGGGCATAGTGGTACATTCTACAGGAGCTAACAACCCTAATTTGAAGAGGTATGTGGACGCCCCTGATGAAGTTGGTGTAAACAAGTACTCTAACCATTGGAATGTGGCTAAGCCGGGCGGGAACAAGGTTTGTGTGCATGCCTTCATAGGATATGATATAAATAAAAAGATTCGTGTAGCAGAGATTCTGCCCTTAGACATTTGCTGTTGGGGAGTGGGTAAGGGGAAAAACGGAAGCTACAATTATGACCCTTCATATATCCAGTTTGAGATATGTGAGGATTCGCTCGCGGACAAGCAATACTATACAGAGGCTTTTAAGGTAGCGGCTCAATACTGCGCATATTTATGCATGACCTATGGACTCACTGTAGAAAAAATCGTCGGACACTGTGAGGCACACAGGCTTGGGTACGGAAGCAACCATTCCGATCCGGAACACTGGATGAAGAGATTTGGCGAAACAATGGATGATTTTAGAAATACGGTCAGATCGTTGCTTGACAGTCAAAATGAACAGGTAAAAAGCACGGCATCAATTGCAGGCGAAGCCCACGGTATACATGAGGGCGACTTGGTTTCAATCGCGAGTGACGCGACCTACTATAACGGAGCAGCTATTCCCGAATGGGTCAAAAATCAGAATTGGTATGTTAAGAGCGAGCCGACATCAGACCGCATAGTTATTGATAAAAACGAACTCGGCACCAATTCTATTTGCAGCCCGATTGATAAGAAATACTTGAAAATTGTAAAGAGCACGACCGCATCCGTGCCGTCTGAATCTGACAATACCGAAAATAAGGAATGTCCTTATACTGTCAGGGTAACCGCCAACGCGCTTAACATTCGCAAGGGCGCAGGTACAAACACTGCTAAAACAGGAGTTATTACCGATAAAGGCGTCTATACGATAGTTGAAGAAGCGGAAGGCATTGGAGCGACCAAGTGGGGAAGACTGAAATCCGGTGCAGGCTGGATCTCACTTGATTATGTAAAAAGAGTATAAACAGTTAAACAAAAGGCCTTTGCTTATGCGAAGGTCTTTTGTTTTTTTGTGTAATAAAAAATAATAAATATTTTTGATTTATTAGGACAGTAAATGTCCAGTTAAGACATTAAAATGAATAACACAAAACGGGAACCTGTACACAAAAAGAAAGGAGAACAATAATGAACAAATATGAAAAGGAGTTATTTTTAACACTGTGCGATTTTATGGAGCCGAATAAAGCTAAGCTTGAAGACTTGGTATACCAATATTCGACGCCTTCGGTTTTAGGTCAGCTGTTATTTAACAGGATGCAGGGAGCGGCCTATGGCGTGCTGAGGAATTGTGAACTTTTGGGAAGGGTCAACAGAGAGTTCAGAAACACATTGCGTGATGCCTATAAACTTAATGTTGAGAAAAACCAAAGCTTTGAAAAGAGTCTTGGCTTTCTCAATGAATCCCTGAAAAACACATTGGTACCGTATGCAATGCTAAAGGGAGCTGTTTTGTGCGGCCTTTATCCAAAGGGCATGAGGACCTGCAATGATATTGATCTGCTTGTGCTTTCCGAGGATGTGACCGAGATTGGCAATGCCCTGAAGCAAGCGGGATTCAGGCAAGGATATATCAGAAACGATATGTTCTTTCCTGCAGAGCGTAAAGATATCGTAGCCTCAAAGATGATGAGAGGAGAAACCATCCCGTATGTGTATGAGATCGGTCTTCCCTTTATGAAGCATCTTGAGATCGATATTAACTATTCCGTAGATTACAAAAACAGCGATTCAAATGTGATACAGAATATGCTGTCAAAAAGACGAAGCGTAGCGCCTTTTGATACATGCGAGATCACGACGCTTGATACAACTGACTTTTTCATTCATCTATGTTGTCACCTTTACAAAGAGGCAACTACATATCCTTGGATAGTCATGCAACGTGATATGACAATGTATAAGTTCAGTGATATACACTACTACTTATCAAAAATGACTGATGAAGAAATAAGTAAGGCTTTTGAGAGAGCAGGCCAATTGAACGCTGCCGAAGTGTGCAGTTGTGTTGTCCTTTGGACAGAGCAACTGTTCCCAACCATTGATAAATTAGCTGTAACACAAGCGAGAGTGGTATTGGATGGAAAAATGGATATTTTGGATAATGTGATCGATCCAAAAGAAAACAAGTTTTACTGTTATAAGACATCAGACGTTTGGGAACGGTTTTTCTCAACTAATAGAATTTCATTACTAAAGGAGTGTTCAAAATGAGAGAACTTAAAATGTTCGATCATGGAAATAACGGGTTGTTAATAACCTTCTGCGGTCTTGATGGCTGCGGAAAAACCACAATGATAGAGTTGTTACGAAAAGAGTTGTCGGAAAGCACGGATGTTTTCCTTACAAAACAGCCAACCCACTTTGTCAGAAACAGTGACATATTCAGAAACTATATGGATTCCGATGAGCATGACGCATATGAATACCGAAGCCTGTCGCTGATGGCGGCAAGCGACCGCGTTCAGCATGTAAACAAGGTCATTATGCCTGAGCTGAAGAATAATAAAACGGTTATTAGTGACCGATATTTTTATTCTTGTTTAGCAAATCTGCGTGCTCGCGGTTATAAAAAAGACACTTGGATATACGATGTGTCAAAGGCTATCGCAAAGCCTGATTTGGCAGTTTTTCTCGATGTACCGGTTGAGGTCGCTGTATCTCGGGTGCGCAGTCGCGAAGAAGAAAAGGATAGATATATAGATATTGACCTGCAGCACAGATTGAGGGTGGAGTATATAAATATTTGCAATGCAAATCATGGCGTTTTGATATCAACCGAGCGGCCGTTGGAAGACACATATGACAGAATTATGTGTGAAGTACATAGGGTAATGGACGAAAAACTAGGGTTGAACAAGCGAGTGTTTTGCTTGTTAAGTGAACTTAGCTCGGTCGAGGTTATCGATCCGTCAAAAGCACTTATCTCGGATATTGGATTGGATAGTTTTGGCTTGGTTACCTTGCTCTTGCGGCTGGAGGAAGAGTTTGATATCTGCTTTGATGAATCAGATATGAACCCGTATGACCTTACTAATGTCGGTGATGTGATTGAGCTAGTAAAGAAATACGAGGTGGCTTGAAAATGAAAAAATCAGTTCAACTTCCAATAGCGTCGCCGATATATACTACCTATCATTCTCAAGGTAGTGCAGGAGCCCTTTTAAGTTCCAACCCGAGCATATGCAACTGGTATTATAACGAGGTTATGATGCTCAGCTGCAACACAAAATTCCTGCGCGGATACACAAGTCCGGAAATCAACATCTATAAATCGTCCTACTTCTCAAACCCATATGCAGAAAGATTGTGGATACCAATGCGTTTTTTGGGTGGATATATTCATGCGGTTATTCGAAATATTCTAGACGAAGGGTATTACGCAGCTTTTTATGGAGTTGACGATTATTATATAAAGGGAAAGTCTTGGTACAACGAAAGGCATGCATATCATGATGGATTGATATGCGGATATGATCAGAACGATGATACTTATACAATCTTTGCTTATGATAGTAATTGGGTATATAACATTTTTAGGGTTTCAAGGAAAGACTTTGACAAAGGCGTTCGTGCAGGATTAAATGAAAGAAAAAACCCGGGTATGCACGCAGTCAGAGCTATGCCCGACGAGGTCAAATTGGATGTAAATACAGTCTGCGATAAGATCGAAGAGTATTTGGACTCAACGCTATCCGAATATTCGCCCGATGAACACGAAATAGTTTATGGAACAGTTGTTCATGATTACATTGGAGTGTATCTTGACCGACTGTTCGATGGCACTATCCCATATGACCGCATTGACAGACGGGTGTTTCGCATGATATGGGAGCACAAAAAGGTTATGTACGAAAGGATCATTGCGGTAGAGAACGCATTGGAGCTGGGCGATGAATTCAGCGAGGCATACCGTGCTGTGTTAAAGGAAGCGGACAACATGAGGATGCTATATGCTTCACACAGAGTAAAGCAGAGAAACTCCGTCTTACCGGTAATTAAGAAAAAGCTGTTATTCGTAAAGGAAAAAGAACAGACCATACTGAGGCAATTTGTCGAAAGGGTTAGGGGGGCGATAAAATGAATTTATGGGGCTTTCTTAAAGATAAGATGATGCTTCATCACAATCAGGTCATCGCAGAATCTGATGCGCAGATCACATATAGAGACATGGCGTTGTTTGCAGAGGTGCGTGCAACGGAGCTTGCCGGAGAAAAGTGCTGCGCCATTTATTGCAAATCAGAACTGATGGCGGCAATGAGTTTGTTGGCGTGCTTTGCCGCTGAGGTAACATCGGTCCCAATCTCGTATCGCTACGGGAAGCAGCATTGCGGACAGATCCTCGAGATGATAAGTCCGTCCTGTATTATGACGGACATCAATGGGAAATTAGAGATCATCCGTGTGAGTGATTTTAAGTATTCTCAACCAAAGGACCATCCCGCATTGATAATGTGTACTTCCGGTTCCACAGGGACCCCCAAGGGTGTAATGCTGAGCGCAAAAGGTCTGCTCGCAAATGCAAAAGATATTTTGAAATATTTTCAAATAAGCGAAAAAGACACAATATTAATTTCCCGTCCGTTATATCACTGTGCGGTTTTGACAGGTGAGTTTATTGTTTCGTTGCTTGTCGGCTGCAAGATCATTTTTCGTTCAGGCTCTTTTAATCCGCTGGAAATAACGAGAATGCTGAAGGATAATAAAATTACGACTTTTTGCGGAACACCTACAATGTTTAACGTTTTGTCAGAGTTTTTCAATAGGGATGTATCAGGAACAGAAAATGATATAGTCTGTAATACAAAAAACATTGTGGTTAGCGGTGAATGTCTTAATAGCGTTGTGGCGGAAAAGATACGCAGGCATTTTCCATTAGCCTCAATCTATCATGTCTATGGTCTTACCGAGGCGGGACCAAGAGTCAGCTACCTTCCTACGAGTTTCTTTGATGACGAGCCTGAATGCGTAGGACTTCCTCTTGAGTCGGTAAAAGTTCACATACAAAAGGACACTGCAAATAAAAACGGTGAGGGCGTCGTTTGGGTAAGCGGTCCAAATATAATGCTTGGTTATTACAATAACGCGTCAAAGACATGCGAGGTCTTAAAGGACAGATGGCTTTGCACCGGTGATATAGGATATTTGGACGACAAGGGCTTTCTTCACATAAGCGGAAGATTCGACGACATGATGATCCGAGCAGGCATGAATATTTACCCCAAGCAGATCGAATGCGAGCTTTTGAAGGATAAACGCACAAAAGAGGTTGTTGCATACGGTGTAAAGAATAAATACAACAGCATGGATATATGTATGCGTATATCGGGTAATTTCAAGGATGTCAATGAGGTAAAAATGATGTGTATTGAGCGGCTTCCCGCATACTGTATTCCTTCAAAGATCGAACTGTTGGATGAATTGCCCAAAGGGGTTTCGGGTAAAACAATAAGGGGCAACGTATGATTGAAATGCAAAGGCAAATAACAGAAAGAATAAGGGATATAAGAAATGAAGAGCAGATGGTCTTTGATCTGACTGACACCGACAACTACCGTGTAGTAGTTAAAGAGAATAACAAATCTTGTACAGCATACTATTTTTCGGTACCTGTTTATAACAAGCGCACAGGACGTATGTTGGATCTTAAGTTCCGAAAATCCGGCGGAAAAACGATCTATGTAGGAAGCGGCTGCTCAGTCGAATTTTGTTCGGACGGAATATGCTTTAATAACGGTAGTGATTCGGTAATGTTAGGCCTTTCTGCAGAAAAGATACTGTTTAGCGAAGACAAACTATTGTGTAAAAACACAGAGATCTTACCGACTATTAACGGGCTTGCATTTTTTACGAAAACTGATGACACAAAACGGGTAAGATTTAACGTTAAGTCCGAAAAATACAATGATATCAGAGCGAATAATAAATATTTTGCGATTATGGCATCTAAATTCCAATCGTTATTAACAGTGTCTTGTATAGGTTCTTTCGATAACTCAGGTGGTATTGTTGCGCCCGCTATTATACATTATTGTAAAAATAGCACAAACACCTATGATATAACCTTATATTCAACCGGAGAAAACAGTGTGGGTGTAGCATACGAAATTAATATGCATGAAAGAAAAATGTTTCAAGATACTACTGTAGAAAGTGGAAATCCTGATAACAACAATGTATTCGGCTCGGTTGCGTTTATCGGAAATAGTCAGGCTTTCGGACAGCAATGGCTTTATTGGAAAATTGACAACGATTTGATGAAAGATATCTCAACAAATAAAATACTTAATGCAAAATTACACATTCCGGCTTTGGGACATAACAAAGAAAAACTGACGGCTTATCGGGTGGCATCAAGGTTTTGCAGCTACGGATCAAACTGGTCTAATAAAATAAAAACCGGACTGTTATTGGGTGAAACAGAAAGCAGGTCGGAGTATATCAGTCTGGACATAACCCCTCTTATTAGGAATGAAAAAACACATCAATTGTTAAGCTCAAACGGGATGATACTGAAACCTAAAGGCATGAATAACAGTTTTAATGTAATTTCAACCGGAGATAGTTTTTATAAACCGCAAATTCTAGAAATAAATTATATTTAGTTTTTAATGTGTAAAAGAATTGACCGGATTAGAAACTAAAATAGAGTGCAGAGAGCTCTCAAAAAAACGAAAGGAAAAATAATAATGATAGAAAACTATGAAGAAATTTATCTGAGCAGATCGGACGCTCCCTCTCGGGAAGAACCTGTTGAAAAGGATCTTCTCAATAAAGAGGCCGTCGAGCCTGTTAAAGATGAAAACAAAACAAAGGCACCGCAGCCTGTGAAAGAGATAACAGCTCTAAGGGGAACAAGTCGTAAGGTGTTCCGTATGAGTGACGGCTCCGAAAGAGCAGTGCTCTATTCCAAAACAAAGCATGTGTTTGATGAAAAAACACATGAATATAACGAGATAGATACAGATTTGTTAGAAGATGAGGACGGACATGATTTCCGCAGCGCAAGATGCGATTTTGTAGCGCGCTTCAGCAAGGACAAGTCGGATGAAAAGCTTTTCTCTATCGAAAAGGACGACTGCAGAGTAACTGCCTATGCAAAACGCCCAAAGAAACGCATGGAAAAGCCTATGAGCATCCGAAGAAGCGATGAAGAGTCGTGTAAGGACAAGCTGGTGGTTAAAGGTATGTGTGATGGCACTGATGTGGAGTACTCTGTGACCCCTGATGGAATCAAGGAAAACATAATCATTTCTGAAAAGCAAAGTGTCTATAGATATCCTTTTGAGCTTGTCTGCGAAAATGTAACTGCCAAGCTGCTTGAGGAAGAAAAACGAGTGGTGTTTAGCCGAACGGACAGTGGGGAAGAGGTGTTCAACATTCCTGCCCCTTATATGTACGACGCAAAGGGCGCGCGCTCATATGATGTAACACACGAAATGAAGGAAAAAGGTAATGGTCGCGTTAGCCTTACAGTAACCGCCGACAGCGACTGGGTCAATGCACAAGAACGAGCATTTCCTGTTACAGTTGATCCGCAAATTGTGATATCAAAAAAAGTCGCGCTTACTACATTCGGCTGGAACGACGGCTACATGACTAACATCGACGAATATCACACTATCGGCAACGACGGCGGACGCTACCGAATGTACATAATTGTGGCACAAACACTTTTGTCACACAACCCGAAAATAAAAAGCGCCCGACTGCGCCTTACTCAGAGCGGTTCCGAGTCAAATGAAACAAAGCGATACGAGATATACCGTACAGACAGGGCAATATCACTCGGTTATAACACGCCCGAGCCCACAGGCAACATTCTAGGTTGCTGGACGTCCGGTGATCTTGAAAGCGGCGAAGTCGAAATCGATGTAACACCGCTGATGGATAGCATATCAGAAGGGACGCATATCGTGCTAAAGCGGAGCGATGAAAGCGCAAATAATGACATCGGTTACGTCCAAGTAGGCGGCAGCAAAAACACCGAAATCGCTCCTGTCCTCGAGATCGACTACGAGCCCTCATACAACTATGACAGCAGCTACGCAAGCCACACTCACGACCTCGGCCCGCTCGGACAGGGCATCGTCGACCTCGCAACAGGCAACTTGCACATCAACGCAGAGGATTTCTCCTGGGCAGGTAACCGTATGCCCGTGACCATTCGCCATATGTACAACAGCGCCCTCAGCGACGCTGCATACACCGACGGTGCCCTCTCGTACCCCATCGCCGACTTCAGCGCAATGAAACTGGGGCACGGCTGGAAACTCAACCTAATGCAGAGCATAGCCTTTGACGAGGAATCCGGCGTCTACATTTACACCGACGAAAATTGCAACCACATTGAGCTTACGTCCGAGACCAAGGATGGCAAGGAATATTTCGTTGCCGACGACATCAGCTACGACCCCGACACCCGCAAGCTCACGATGGGCGACGATGTCTACACCTTCGACGCACAAGGCCACCTTACCGCCATCTCCGACGGCCACAGCGCAATGACGCTGCACTACACGTCCAACAGGCTTACTACCGTCACCGACGGCGCCGACCGCGACTTCGGCTTTGCCTACAACGCAAGCGGCTACCTCACCTCGATTACAGCCCCCGACGGCACGTCGGTCAGCTACACCTATGCCGGAGACACCCTCACGGGCATCACCTACCCGAGCGGCAAGCGGGTCGAAATCAGCTATCGCGACGGCTACCCGAGCGCCATCGTCACCGACGGTTCAGGCGACTCGCCCAACCGCAGCGTCAACTACACCTTCACCTTGGGCAAGGTCACAAGCGTCACCGAACAGGGCACGCAGGACGGCGAAACAGTGCTCGGCGCTACCGCCGACTACGCCTACTCGGTCGGCTCGCACAGAACGACCGTCACCGCCTGCGACGGCTCGAGCGAGCCTGCCGTGCACACCGTCTACGCATTTGACACCGAGGGCGACATTCTCAGCAAGTACTCCTACACCGAGAAGGAGGGCAACAGCGCCGTAACGGGCGAATCGGCGGGCATCGACCCCTACACAGGCGAGGACGCAGGCGTCGCAAGCAACGTCAACAACCTACTTCGCAACCACGACTTCGCCGACCTGAGCGGCTGGACAACCTTCGGCGACGCAAGTGCAACCGTCGGAACTAACGAAACCGTGCCCTGCGGCAGGCACTACCTGCTCCTGACCGCGCCTGAAGACTGCGAAGGCGGCGTCTATCAGCAAACGGTTACCCTGCCTGCCTCCGACTACACCCTCTCGGCCTACCTGCGCCCAAGCGGAAACACAAGCGTGCGCCTTCGCGTCATGGACATCGACGGCAACACCCTCGCCGAGAGCGAGAGCCTTACCCGACCCAACTTCATCCGCCTCGATCTGCCCTTCACCCTGCACACAGCCAAAGCGGTGCGCGTCGGCTTCGTCGTAACGGGCGGCAGCGCAACTGTCAACGCACCCCAGCTCGAGAACAACCCCGTAATGAACGAGTACAACATGCTCATAAACGGCAACTTCGAGCTTGACAGCGAGGGCTGGACCATGTCGAGCGGCGCGAGCATCACCGACGAGGCCTGCTTCAATATGGGCCACGCCCTGCGCCTCAACTGCGGCTTCGACACCCCCTGCACAGCCACCCAGACCGTGCGGCCCAAATCGGCAGTCGGCACACGCGAGACCTTCACCCTCTCGGGCTGGGCAAAGGGCACGAGCGTCGAGCACCTCACCGTCTCCGAGGATACCGACCCCGTCGAGCCGTCGTTCACCCTGCGCGCCGTCATCAACTACGTCAGTGGCTCTGCGACCCTCACCGAGCCATACTCGGTCGACTTCTCGCCGCAGACTGATGACTGGCAGTTCGTCTCCCTGCAGTTCAGCAAAGAGGCATATCAGTCCATCGACTTCATTACTATCTCCTGCGAATACAAGAACAACCCCGGCGTCGCCTACTTCGACGACATTCAGCTCGTCCGCAACTCCATTGAGACTGGCCTGAACCGCGAAGACATTGAGCCTCCCGAGGAGGAAGACAACACCTCCACCGAGGACACCACCGAGCAGGAGGACACCTTCACCGAGGCGGAGGAC
>CAZDIN010000027.1:0-10563 GCA_964505515.1 uncultured Eubacteriales bacterium
GTTCTTCTGCGAAGGTGAGCGACGGCAAGCGCACGGTCATTCTCGTTGCAACCTACGGCGATACCGGCAAGGCTGCACTTGAAGGCTTTAAGGACGTTGAGAACACCTCTATAATGGTGTTCTATCCCGATCAGGGTGTCAGCCAGACCCAGAAGCTGCAGATGGCGACACAGGAGGGAAGTAACGTCTTTGTTTGCGCCATCAACGGCAATTTCGATGACGCACAGACGGGTGTGAAGCGTATCTTCACAGATAAAGCTATAGGCGAGAAGCTTGCGGATAACTGCATGGCATTCTCAAGCGCAAACTCTATCAACTGGGGACGCCTTTTGCCGCAGATAGTTTACTATATTTCTGCATACTGCGACCTGCTTAAAAATGATCCTGAACTTGACTCCTTCAATGTCGTTGTGCCGACCGGAAACTTCGGTAACATACTCGCCGCCTACTATGCAAAATGCATGGGCGTGCCGATCGCAAAGCTGATCTGTGCATCCAATCGCAACAGCGTGCTCTGCGACTTTATCCGTACTGGTACATATGACCGCAATCGCGATTTCTACACCACTGTTTCGCCCTCGATGGACATACTGATCTCGAGCAATCTTGAGAGGCTTCTGTATCACCTGAGCGGTGAGAACGACGCTCAGATAAGAGATTGGATGGATTCGCTGAAAAATACAGGTAAATATACTGTTAACGATGCGGTTTTCAGCAAGGTGTCCGACCTGTTCTACGGCGGATGCGCTGACGACGAGGCGACCAAGCGCACCATTCACGATATGTTTGAAAAATCGGGTTATCTTTGCGACACGCACACCGCAGTTGCGGTAACTGTGTATAGGGAGTACCGCGCACAAACTGGTGATGCTCGCCCGACGGTTATCGTTTCGACCGCAAGCCCCTATAAGTTTGCGTCGGACGTTCTTGATGCGGTTGAAAAGGGCGCCGCCGACGGCCTTTCGGGAATTCAGGCTATGGAGACCCTGTCTGCCAAGACGGGCACACAGATCCCCGCGCATCTTTACGGACTTGCTGACAAGCAGGTTAGATTTACCAAGGTGTGCGAGCCGTCGCAAATGGACGAGGCTGTGTTCGAATACCTCGGTATAAAATAGCCAGCTCTACGGCACAGACCCGTCAACCGTCGGGTCTGTTTTTGTTAAAAGTTATGCGAAAGGAGGAATCACAATGGCTCTGTTTGCATTATCCGATCTGCATTTGTCCTTCAGCTCGGATAAATCTATGGAGGTTTTCAAAGGCTGGGAGAACTACACCGAGAGGATCGAGAGAAACTGGCGCGCTACCGTCGGTGAGGATGATACTGTGGTAATACCCGGCGACGTTTCGTGGGAAATGAAGCTTGAAAACGCCGTTGCGGATTTTTCTTTTCTTAACTCTCTGCCCGGAAAGAAGATCTTGCTTAAAGGGAACCATGATCTTTGGTGGGCATCGATGAAAAAGATGAATGAGTTTTTGGAAAGCAACGGCTTCTCGACCATCAGGATCCTGAACAATGACGCTGCTCTTGTTGACGGTTTCGTTGTCTGCGGAACAAGAGGCTGGCTGATCGAGGAAAGCGGAACCGACAGTAAGCTTATAAACAGGGAGGCGCTGCGCCTGCGCATGTCGCTGGAAGCAGGCAAAAAACTCGGTGATGAGCTGATAGTATTTTTACATTATCCGCCCGTGACCTTGGAAAACAGGTGCGAGGAGATCATCGCGGTGCTCAATGAGTTTGGATGCAAGAGGGTCTACTATGGACACATTCACGGAAACAGCGGTATTTACGCTGTAAACGGGGCGGTCGACGGAGTTGATTATCGGCTTGTGTCCTGCGACCGAGTGAATTTTACACCTGTAGGTATAAAGTGACAGTAAAAAACATGAAAAAAACCTTAATTTTGTAAAAAAAGCAGTAGAAAAATAATTACTGTTATGTTATAATACATTCGTATGCGAATTTATCAAGGAGGATCAAAATGTTACTGAAAGCAAACAATAAGGTTGATACCAACCGCTACGAATTGGAGATCGTCATTGACGATAAGGAACTCGAGGCTGCTGTTGTTGCGGCATACAAGAAAAATGCCGACAAGATCACGCTTCCCGGATTCCGCAAGGGTAAGGCTCCCCGTTCTCTCGTTGAGAGAATGTACGGCGTTGAGTTCTTCTATGAGGATGCGCTGAATATTCTGTATCCCGACGCTGTCGACTTCGCTCTTAAAGAGGCTGAGCTTGAGATCGTTTCTAACGACATCGGATTTGACCTTGTAAGCATGGATAAGACCGGCGTTGATTTCAAGATCACCGTTACTGTTAAGCCTGAGGTCGAGATGAAGGGCTATAAGGCACTCAAGGCTGAGAAACTGAAGGCTGTTGTCACCGATGAAGAGGTCGACCAGCAGGTTAAGAATGTTGCTGAGCGAAACGCACGTCTTGAGAATGTCACCGACCGTGCCGCCGCTATGGACGACACTGTTGTTATCGACTTTGAAGGCTTCACCGACGGTAAGGCTTTTGACGGCGGCAAGGCTGAGGGCTACACACTTAAGCTTGGCTCTAACTCCTTCATCCCCGGTTTTGAGGATCAGATCGTCGGACATTCTATCGACGAGGAGTTCGATGTTAACGTGACCTTCCCCGAGGAGTATCACGCTGAGGAGCTCAAGGGCAAGCCTGCTGTATTCAAGATCAAGCTTCATGAGATCAAGGTTACCGAGCTGCCCGTTATCGATGATGAGTTTGCAAAGGATGTCAGCGAGTTCGACACCCTCGATGAGTACAAGGCTGACCTGAAGGCAAAGTTGCTTGACGGAAAGACCAAGACGGCTGACGACGCTGTTGAAGAACAGCTCATGCAGGGAATTATCGACAATGTTGTTGCCGAGATTCCTGATGCTATGATCGAGAGCAAGATGGATGAGAATGTTCAGTCCTTCGGTTACCGTCTGCAGATGCAGGGTATGGACCTCAATACCTATGTCAAGTACATGGGCGGCGATATGGCTGCCTTCCGCGAGTCCTTCAGAGGTCAGGCTGAGAAGCAGGTAAAGCTTCGCCTGGCGCTTGAGAAGATCGCCGCTTTGGAGAACCTCGTTGCTTCCGAGGAAGAGATCAATGCTGAGTACGAGAAGTATGCCAAGGATTACAACATGGAGCTTGAGAACATCAAGGCTGCCATTCCCGAGAGTGAGCTTGTTAAGGACATCGTTGTTGGTAAGGCTATGACCTTTGTTCGCGAGAATGCCGAGATCGTTGAGGTCGACGCTTTGAGCGAGAAGAAGCCTGCTGCTAAGAAGCCTGCTGCCAAGAAGACTTCCACTGCTAAGAAGCCTGCTGCCAAGAAGGAGGAAGCTCCTAAGGCAGAGGACGGCGAAAAGAAGCCTGCTGCCAAGAAGACTACTACCGCTAAGAAGACTGCTTCCACTGCAAGCAAGGCTGCCGACGGCGAGAAGAAGCCTGCTGCCAAGAAAACTACCACTACCGCGAAGAAGCCTGCCGCAAAGAAGGCAGAAGCTGAAGAGAAATAATTTTGCTCTCTCTGCATAATTAACTTCTTTTATGTCTATATTTTAACTTGAATGATTCCCGTATAATTCGTTATACGGGAATTGCCTTAACAAAGAAATGAAAGGAGAATTGTTATGGCATTAGTACCTTATGTAGTTGAACAGACGGGACGCGGTGAGCGTTCGTATGATATATTCTCACGTTTGCTCAACGACCGCATTATTGTATTGTCGGATCAGGTTAACGATCAGACGGCAAGTCTGGTTATCGCACAGCTGCTGTACCTTGAGAGCCAGGATTCCTCAAAGGACATCAGCCTATACATCAATAGCCCCGGTGGCTCGGTTTCAGCCGGTCTTGCTATCTATGATACCATGCAGTACATTAAGTGCGACGTATCGACCATTTGTATGGGCATGGCGGCTAGCATGGGAGCATTCTTGCTGTCATCGGGCGCAAAGGGAAAGCGTTTCGCACTGCCCAATGCTGAAATTATGATCCATCAGCCTCTCGGACAGGCAGAGGGACAGGCAACCGAAATTCTTATCCGCGCCGACCACATTAAGCGTACTCGCGCGAATTTGAACCGCATCTTGTCTGAGAACACCGATCAGCCCATCGAGAATATCGAGCGCGATACCGAGCGTGACAACTTTATGACCGCTCAGCAGGCGCTTGAATACGGCTTGATCGACAAGATAATCGAAAAGAGATAATTGACCGGAGGAGCTTATGTCTCGCAACGAAAATAATGAACACGAGGTTTGCTGTTCCTTTTGCGGAAAGTCGTCGGAGGACGTCCGCCAGCTTGTAGGGCAGGACGGCATTTATATCTGCGATGAGTGTATTGAGATCTGCTACGACATTGTATCCGATCGTCCTCGCGGACATAGTAGACGGCACGAAAATGCGAAACCTTTCGTTTTGCCCAAGCCGAAGGAGCTGTATGACTACCTTAACGAGTATGTCATCGGGCAGGATGAGGCAAAGATCGCGTTGTCTGTTGCTGTTTATAACCACTATAAACGTACTATCTCGAATACGTCTGAGGTCGAGTTGGGAAAGAGCAATATTCTTTTGCTCGGTCCTACAGGTGTCGGCAAGACCCTGCTCGCGCAGACTCTTGCAAAAAAGCTTGATGTTCCGTTTGCAATAACCGATGCCACCACCTTGACCGAGGCCGGCTATGTCGGAGAGGATGTCGAGAATATTCTGCTTCGCTTGATTCAGGCGGCGGACTATGACATTGAACGCGCTCAGCGTGGTATCATCTATATCGATGAGATCGACAAGATCGCACGAAAGTCGGAAAACGCATCTATTACACGCGACGTCAGCGGCGAGGGTGTACAGCAGGCACTGCTTAAGATACTTGAGGGTACGGTGTCGAATGTTCCGCCTCAGGGTGGACGCAAGCATCCCCAGCAGGAATTTATACGCATCGACACCTCTAATATTCTGTTTATTTGCGCAGGTGCATTTGACGGCATCGAGAAGCTTGTGGAAAAGCGTATCGGTAAGGGTTCGCTCGGATTTGGTGCCGATATCAAGGATAACGCCAAAACCGATAAGGCGGAGCTTTATAAGCTGGCAAATCCGCATGACCTGATCCATTTCGGACTGATTCCCGAATTGGTGGGACGTCTGCCTGTTTTGACCTCGCTTAGTCCTCTGGACCGCGAATCCATGATTCGCATTATGACTGAGCCTAAAAATTCGGTTTTGCGTCAGTATGAGGAGCTGTTCCGTATGGACGGCGTTGAGCTGATCTTTGAGCCGAAGGCGCTTGAGGTCATCGCTGACACCACCATTGAGCGCAACACGGGCGCACGCGGACTTCGTTCTATATTGGAGGGTCTGCTTACCAAGGTCATGTTTGAGGTTCCCTCGGATGAATCTGTGACAAGGGTGACTATAACTGCCGACTGTGCCAAGGGGCTCTCGCTGCCCGTTTTTTCGCGCAGTAAGGCGAAGAAGTCGGTCGAGCCGTCAAAATCTGCAAAGGCCAAAAGCATTACCGCATAATAGCTACTCTCTGCGGCAGGCGGCGATTTATCGTCTGCCTGTCGTTGCTTGTTTTCGGGAGGAAAAATCATGAATGTCAACATTGGTGACAAATTGGAGATGAAAAAACCGCATCCCTGCGGAAATACTCTGTTTGACGTGCTGCGTGTCGGTATCGATTTTCGCATCAGGTGTGTCAAATGCGGCAGAGAGGTCATGGTTCCAAGAGCAAAGATAGAGCGTAATATTAAGAGAATTATCTCCGAATCGGGACTCGATTAGCTGCGCCTATGCTTTTTGACCCGATACATGTAAGAAGGAGAATGATATAAATGTATGATAAATTAAAGCTTGTCGAGCAGCATTTCAATGAAGTAAGCGACAAATTGATGTTGCCTGACGTAATTTCCGATCAGGAGCAGTATAAAAAGCTGATGCGTGAGCATAAGCAGCTTGCACCCATCGTTGACAAGTTCCACGAATATGAAAAGACAAAGCAGTCACTTGACGAGGCGTATCAGATGCTGAACGAAGGCGGCTTGGACAAGGATTTCAAGGAGCTTGTTGAAGAGGAGTATGAAACGGCAAAGGCGGATATCGAGAGAATTAACGATGAGTTGAAGATATTGCTCTTGCCGAAGGACCCGAATGACGACCGAAACGTTATCGTTGAGATCAGAGGCGGCGCAGGCGGCGAAGAGGCAGCATTGTTTGCAGGTAGCCTAATGCGTATGTATATGATGTATGCGGAGTCCCACCGCTTTAAGACCGAGATCATAAGCGAGAGTCCGACCGAGCTTGGCGGCTATAAGGAAGTAAGCTTTATGGTCATCGGTGAGGGCGCCTATTCTCGCCTTAAGTTTGAAAGCGGCGTTCACCGTGTTCAGCGCGTGCCCGAAACCGAAACTCAGGGAAGGATACACACCTCTACGGTCACGGTAGCCGTCTTGCCTGAGGTGGATGACGTTGAGGTAGAGATCAACCCTGCCGACCTTCAGATCGACACCTACCGCTCAAGCGGTGCGGGCGGTCAGCACGTTAACAAGACAGAATCTGCTATACGAATCACCCATTTGCCGTCGGGTATCATTGTTGAATGTCAGGATGAGCGCAGCCAATTTAAGAATAAGGATAAGGCTTTTAAGGTCCTGCGCTCGCGATTGTACGAAGCAGCTCAGCAGGAACAGATCGACAAGATCGCAAGTGAGCGTAAGGCACAGGTCGGTACAGGCGACCGCTCAGAGCGCATCCGCACCTACAACTATCCTCAGGGTCGTGTCAGCGAGCATAGAATCGGGCTTACACTTTACCGCCTTGAGCAGATACTCAACGGTGACCTTGATGAGATAATCGATGCTCTGATAACGGCCGACCGCGCCGAAAAGCTGAAGGCGGACGCGGAGGATTGATCTGATGAAGACCTTGCGACTTAATGGCTATACGCCGCATGATGACGGCATATCAACAGCCGCGCATATTATCCGTGATGGCGGAATAGTTGCTATTCCCACTGAAACTGTTTATGGGCTTGCCGCAAACGCCTATGACTCGGATGCGATAGTAAAGGTGTTTGAGGCTAAGGGACGTCCGCAGGACAATCCCTTGATAGTACATATAAGCGAGATCGACCAGATATATCCGCTTGTGACCGAGGTGCCGGAAACGGCACTCAAGCTTGCCGAGGCATTCTGGCCAGGCCCTCTTACGATGGTGTTGCCAAAGAGTGACCTTTTGCCCGACTGCGTTTCGGCAGGACTTGAAACTGTTGCAATACGCATGCCGTCCGATCAGGTCGCTCGTGCGGTAATTGATGGAAGCGGTTGTCCCTTGGCGGCTCCGTCTGCAAATCTTTCAGGCAGACCGAGTCCCACTTCGGCTCAGCATGTTATCGACGACCTTGAGGGCAGGATCAATGGCATTTTAATGTCGGGTGACTGTGAGGTGGGGGTCGAATCGACTGTTATCCTGCTTGCAGGCGGTAAGAAACGTTTGCTGCGTCCCGGCGGTATTACTATCGAAATGCTCGAGAGGGTCATCGGACCCGTTGATCTTGACAAAGCCGTTCTTACGGATGAGATAACCGCAAATGTGTCCTCACCCGGCATGAAGTACAAGCACTACTCGCCAACGACAAAGATCACTCTCGTTTGCGGCTCAAGTAAAGCCTATGCGGAGTATGTTAATGAGTATGGGAAGCCTTGCGCTGCTGTATGCTTTAATGAGGATATGCCGCTTTTAGCCTGTCCGAAGGTCGTTTACGGACAGGGGACAAACGAACTGAGCCTTGCGCGCGGTATTTTTGACGCGCTCAGGCGTGTGGATGATTTGAATGTGGAGATAGCGTTTGTTCATGCTCCGTCAAAGACGGGGGTAGGACTTGCAGTATATAACCGGCTGCTGCGCGCCGCCGCATTCGATGTTGTCGAACTGTAAATAATGAAAGGAGCGAACGGAGCATGAAAATGGTTATCGGACTTACAGGCCCTATCGGTGCAGGCAAAAGCACGGTTGCAAGAAGATTTGCCGAGCGCGGCTTTTATGTGATCAATGCTGACCGTGTCGCTCGAAAGATCGTCGAGAAGGGAAGTGCTGTCCTCAGTGATTTGACAGTAGCCTTCGGTAACGATATTCTTGAATCCGACGGCTCACTCGATCGAAAGAGGCTTGCAGAGCGCGCTTTTGCATCAAACGAAAAGACCGAGCTGCTGAACAGCCTGACCCATCCTGCAATCATAAAGCTGATAAATGATGATATTGCTTCGTGTGGGCTTGATAAGGTGCTGTTGGACGCTCCGCAGTTGTTTGAGAGCGGCTGCGATAAGATGTGTAACGCTGTTGTCGGCGTGCTTGCAGACTCGGATATAAGGTTGCGTCGCGTGGCAGAGCGTGACAACTTGCCGGAAGAGCAGATCAGAAACAGAATGAAAGTGCAATTTGACGACAGTTTCTATCTTGAACATTGCGATCATATCGTTTATAATAATAGTGATGAAAAATCACTGCTGTCGCAGGTCGATGAATTGACCGAGTTTATTCTCAGGGGGTGTGAATGATCAAAGCCCTCAGGTTTATAATAATCATATTATCGGTCATACTTGTTCTTTTGACGGGAGCCTTCTGCGGTGTAAAATATCTTTATCCTGTTGAATATGAGGAGCAGATAACTAAGTACGCCGACGAGTTTGGGGTAAGCAAAATGACGGTTTATGCTGTTGTCAGCTGCGAGAGCGGATTCGACCCGAACGCAGTGTCCTCTGTCGGCGCGTTAGGACTTATGCAGATCACACCCGATACATTCGAATGGGTGCAAAAGAAGCTCGACGGCAGCGTTACGCTCGATGAAAAGGCGCTTTTTGACCCCGATATCAACCTTCGCTACGGTATATATTTGCTGAAATTGCATTTGGAAGAGTTTTCGGATGAAAAGGTGGCGCTTGCGGCGTATCACGCAGGCAGGGGAAAGGTCAACGAGTGGCTTGCTGATCCTGAAATTTCTCCCGATGGAAAAACCTTATCGTACATTCCGTATGACGATACGAGTCGATATGTTGAAAAGGTTTCAAATACTATCAAGATATATAAATTTTTATACGAATAATGAGAGGTGTTTATTATGTCAGAAAAAAATAAGGCTGAGCAGTTGAAGGAAAGCTTGTTCTACAAAAGAACAAACGGACTTGTTGAGGCGGATGACGCTTCTATCAAGGCTGCATTTGATTTTTGCGAGGATTATAAGGCGTTTCTCGATGCTTCCAAGACCGAGCGTGAGTCTGTCAACGAGATAGTAGCACGCGCAGAGAAGAAGGGCTACGTTCCCTTCGACCGTAACGCTCATTACAAAGCAGGGGATAAGGTTTATTATAATAATCGCGGTAAGTCGGTCATTTTGTCGACCATCGGTACCGACCCTGTTGATAAGGGCGTTCGTATTGCGGCGGCTCACGTTGATTCTCCCCGTCTGGACCTGAAACCCAATCCGCTTTACGAGGAGAGCGAACTGGCACTTCTTAAGACCCATTACTATGGCGGTATCCGCAAGTATCAGTGGGTCGCGATTCCGCTTTCGCTTCACGGCGTTATCATCCGTAAGGATGGCACGAAGGTCGATGTTTGCATCGGTGAGGATGCCGGTGACCCTGTGTTTGTTATCAGCGATCTGCTTCCGCATCTTGCTACCGAGCAGTCCAAGCGCAAGCTCGAGGACGGTATTCGCGGCGAAGAACTTAACGTGATCGTAGGCAGCATGCCCTTCCGTGAGGATGAGACCTCTGAGGCTGTTAAGCTGAACATCCTGAAGATTCTCAATGAGAAGTATGGAATCATCGAAGAGGACTTCCTGTCGGCAGAGCTTGAGATAGTTCCTGCCTTTAAGGCTACCGATGTCGGACTTGACCGCTCGTTAGTCGGCTCGTACGGACATGATGACCGCGTTTGTGCTTACCCTGCTCTGCAGGCTGAATTTGATGCTGTTATGCCTAAGAAGACTACGGTCACCATCCTTACCGATAAGGAGGAAACCGGTTCCGATGGTAATACCGGACTGAATTCAGCATATCTGAAATACTTTGTGCACGATCTTGCAAAGATGCAGTCTGCGACCGACGGAACGCTCGCTCTGTCTAACAGCGAGTGCCTCTCTGCAGATGTTAACGCAGGTTTTGATCCCACTTTCCCCGATGTTATGGAGCGTCGTAACGCGAGCTTCCTGAACTATGGTGCGGTAATTACTAAGTATACCGGCTCGCGCGGTAAGGGCGGCACTTCGGATGCGTCGGCTGAGTTTGTCGGTCGGGTTCGCAGGATCCTCGATAACGACGGTGTTAAATGGCAGACGGGCGAGCTCGGTAAGGTTGATGCAGGCGGCGGTGGAACGGTTGCAAAGTACATTGCTAACCTCGGTGTCGATGTCGTAGACCTCGGTGTTCCCGTTCTTTCAATGCATGCGCCGTTTGAGCTTGTTTCCAAGCTCGATGTCTACATGGCGTACCGCGCTTTCAAGGCATTCTACGAGTATATGGATTAGTATCAGCACTGCCGCGTACTGTT
>CAZDIN010000028.1:0-10248 GCA_964505515.1 uncultured Eubacteriales bacterium
TTTTTACTCACTGTTTAGTAAGAAAAGTTACTCAAAAAAATTTGGGTCCGTTTCTCTCGTTGTTTAATTTTCAAGGTCCTTTTGTCGCGCCCCTTTTCGTTGGGCGCCTGATTATATTACCACATCGCCTACCCTTTGTCAACACTTTTTTTCTCATTTTTGCAAACTTTTTTCGACCCCCAAAATATTGTGTTTTTTTGCCCTCAGACTCACAATTACGCGCCCTCCCCGAGTGCCGTTTTTCTTACATTATATATAATATAACGCCGCCTAAAACAGCCCTTCAAAAATTTTCTAAAGAATAAATTGTAATATGCATAACTGTGTGATATAATGTTATGGTTAAAACTTTTGTGAGGAAGTATCGATTACATGAAACAGGAACATTTGCGCAACATCGCCATCATTGCCCACGTTGACCACGGCAAGACCACCATCGTGGACAAGTTGCTCAAGCAGGCCGGCACCTTCCGCTCAAACGAGCAGGTCGCCGAGCGCGTCATGGACTCAAACGATATTGAGCGTGAACGCGGAATTACCATTTTATCCAAGAACACCTCCTTGGTCTACAAGGACGTTAAGATCAACATCGTTGATACCCCCGGCCACGCCGACTTCGGCGGCGAGGTCGAGCGCATTCTTATGATGGTCGACGCGGTGCTGCTGCTCGTCGATGCATTTGAGGGCTGCATGCCGCAGACCCGTTTCGTTTTGAAGAAGGCTCTGGCTCTCGGCAAGAAGCCCATCGTTGTCATTAACAAGATCGACAGGCCGATGGCACGTCCTGCCGAGGTCATCGACGAGGTGCTCGACCTTTTCATCGAGCTTGACGCTGACGACGATCAGCTTGAGTTCCCTGTCGTCTACGCTTCGGCGCGCGACGGATATTCTTCCCTCGACCCCACCGTGCGCGAGGGCGATATGCGTCCCCTGCTTGACGCCATATTGGAGCATGCGCCCGCCCCGGAGGGTGACCCCGACGCTCCGTTGCAGCTTCTTTTCTCCAACGTCGATTACGATGAATATCTCGGACGCATCGGTGTAGGCCGCGTTGAGCGAGGAAAGGTCAGGACGGGTGAGAACGTTGCGCTGTGCCATTCCGACGGTACGACGAGCAACGTCAAGATATCTCGGCTTTATCAGTTTGAAGGACTTAAAAGAGCAGAATGCGAATCCGCCTCGGTCGGTGACCTTGTGGCAGTTTCGGGGCTTGCCGACCTCAACATCGGCGAGACCGCCTGTGCCCCCGACTGCATCGAGCCACTTCCCTTTGTCAAGATCGACGAGCCGACCGTATCGATGAACTTCATCGTCAACAACTCCCCCTTCGCAGGCAAGGAAGGCAAGTTCGTTACATCCCGAAACCTGCGCGAGCGCCTTTTCAAAGAGGTCGAGACCAACATCAGCATGAGGGTCGAGGAGACCGACTCCGCCGATACCTTCCGCGTTTCAGGCCGAGGTGAGCTGCACCTGTCCATCCTTATTGAAACAATGCGCCGTCAGGGCTATGAGTTTCAGGTGTCGCGACCGCAGGTCATCTACACCGAGGTCGACGGCGTCCTGATGGAGCCGATGGAGCTGCTTATAATTGAGGTGCCTGAAACCTACGTCGGCGCCGTCATCGAGAAGCTCGGCTCGCGCAAAGCGGAGATGCTGAACATGGGCAGCCGCGAGGCAGGCTCGACCCATATCGAATTCCGCATCCCGTCACGCAGCCTTATGGGCTACCGCTCACAGTTCATGACCGACACCAACGGCAACGGCATCATGAACCACGTCTTTGACGGCTACGAGCCCTACAAGGGCGACATCCCCGAGCGCAGTGCAGGCTCCATCATCGTCCATGAGGACGGCGAGTCGACAGCATACGGACTTTTCAACACCCAGGATCGCGGCCGCCTGTTTATAGGACCGGGCGTGCCTGTTTACGAGGGCATGGTCGTGGGCGAAAACCCCAAGGGCGAGGACATCGTCTGCAACGTGTGCAAGAAAAAGCACGCCACCAACACCCGTGCAGCAGGCAGCGACGAGGCGCTCAAGCTCACTCCGCCGAGCACCTATTCGCTTGAGCAGGCGCTTGAGTTCATCAAGGACGATGAGCTTGTCGAGGTCACACCGAAATCCATCCGCCTGCGCAAAACGATACTCTCAAAGGAGCTTCGCATGAAGCAGGCGAGCAAACTCAAGCACTGACAAACGGCAAAATTATAAAAAGGAGGCAGGTCGATGGGTTCGGTTTGCAAGGCAAAGACCTATATCATTCTTGACCTTGAGTGGAACAGCGCCTACTGCAAATGGCAGCAGCGTTTCCTCAACGAGATCATCGAGATCGGCGCCGTTAAGCTTGACGCCGACCTGCGTGAAGTCGACAGGTTTCAATGCTTTGTCAGGTCACGCCTGACCAAGCGCCTGAGAAGCCGTTTCAAAGGCCTGACCAACATTTCCAATGAAGACATGCTAAGCGGCGTACCTTTTGACGAGGCGGTGCATCGCTTCACCGAATGGGCAGGCAGGGATACCGTCACGCTCACCTGGAGCAACTCGGACGTCTACGCCCTGCTCGACAACATGAAGACCCTGCTCGACACCGACACCATTCCTTTTTTGTATTGTTACGGCGATATGCAGAAGTATGTGCAGGAGCAGCTTGGAGTAACGGGAAATCAGATCTCGCTGACCGCCGCCGCCGAGAAAATGGGCGTCGACTTCGAGGAGTATGCCGCGCATCGTGCATTGGGCGACTGTCTTTGCAGTGCCGAACTGCTCAGGCGGACCTGGGTCGACGGCGGTCTGGACAAGTATCTCGTTGATACCACCGACCCGACCTACTATGAACGGTTGACCTTTAAGCCCTACATCATATCCGACATCAACAGCTCTCAGATCGATAAAAGTCAACTGCGCCTGCGTTGTCCTAAATGCAACAACTACCTCAAGAGAAGGTCGAAATGGCAGTTCAAGAGCCGCTATTTTCGCGCCGATATGCATTGCAGCAGATGCGGCGTGGACTTTGTCGGGCGCATACGGTTCAAAAAGCTGTATGACCGCGTCGCAGTAAGCAAAAACGTGGTCGAACCGCCCGTAAAGGACACCTCATCCGAACAGGAACAGACCCCTTAAAACGTATCATCTCGCGTTCAAGCGCGTATTGATAGAATTAAAACACAAAGGAGCTTTGCGTTATGAAAAAAGAAAAAAACAATCTTAAAAGCATTGGCAAAAAGGCCGGCGGTTTTCTCGGTGAGTTCCGCACCTTTATCCTGCGCGGCAACGTAATGGATCTTGCCGTCGGTGTTATCATCGGTGCCGCCTTCCAGTCCATCGTCACCTCTCTTGTAAACGACCTCATCATGCCCTTCGTGGGCCTCTTTACAGGCGGCGTCAACTTCACCGATCAGTTCGTCGTTCTTAAGTATGCCGACGGCGTAAAAGAACAAGCCTACACCTCCTTGACTCAGGCTAAGGAGGCAGGTGCAACAGTGTTTGCCTACGGCTCCTTTATCACCGCGGTGCTCAACTTCCTCATCCTTGCCGCTGTGATATTCCTGCTCGTCCGCTCGATCAACAGCCTGCAAAACATCGCCAAGAAGAAGGAAGAGCCTGCTCCTGCAGCGCCTACTACCAAGGTCTGCCCCTTCTGCAAGAGCGAGATCGCTATCGACGCCACCCGTTGCGCCCACTGCACCAGCGAGCTTGCCGAATAATTTTTACTACATAAAAAGGCCACCGCGCACGCCGTCCTCTCGACAGCCTGCGCGGTGGTTTTATCATTATAATTTACAAATTACCTGTTATCTCCTCGACCGTTTTGGCTTGGGTGTGGCGGATGGGCTTCCACTCGACCCGCCTGAAGAGCGCCGCAACGGATATAGGGATATAGGTCGCCATGAACAAGGGAAAGGTAAACCAATAGAGTATCTTCTTCCAATCAGAACAATATATCTTCTTCCACTCGCATATAACGGTGATGCCGCCGATGAGGAACATGGTCAGATATATGCCCTGAAAGGCACTCCACAGTCCTCCGATTATGAACAGCGCATCAATATCCTTATGCAACACATCCCACACGAACGCGCCGCCGTTGACCGCCGCCGCAACTATCGTCAGCACATAGGCAGGCATGATGGTCATCGACACGTCGTAGGCGGAAAATCCGTTGCGCGAAAAAATGTTACGCAACAGCTTCAGGCCGTATTTGCCGATGACCTGCAGAAATCCTCGCGACCATCTCATTCTCTGCCGCCACGACTGCGCAAAGTCGACGGGTTGCTCGTCGTAGAGCACCGCCCCTTCGCAGTAGGCGACCTTGTAGCCGTGGGTTATCAGCCACGCGGTGAACTCCACGTCCTCGGTCAGAAGATGAAACGGCCAACCGCCGATCTGTTCAAGAATATGTCGGCTGAACATATACCCCGTTCCCGAAACGGTACAGCTCGTATTAAGGAGCATACGCGAGCGGTTGAGGAAACTCGACTCGCGCAAAAACCAAAGCGCATAGCCTGCACTGATCCAGTTGGAGCCGAAGTTTTTGGAGTTGCGGTAGCCTGTGATGACCTCATGCCCGTCCGAAAAGGTGCGGTTCATCTCGGTGATGTAGTTTTTCTCGACCACGTTATCAGCGTCAAAGACGATGTATGCGTCAAAGCCCTTAGGGAAATCCCTGCTTATGCAGTCAAGCAGGTGATCAAGCGCATACCCCTTCCCCACACGCTCGGTGTCAAACCGCTCGTAGACGGTTGCACCGCCCTGCAGGGCTGCCTGCGCGGTCGAGTCGGTGCAGTTGTCGGCTACGACAAAGGTGCGTACAAGCTCCCTCGGATAATCCTGCCGCCGTATGCTCGAGAGCAGCTCGCCGATGACCTTTTCCTCGTTGCGAGCCGAGATAAGCACCGCAAAGGTGTGCATCTTTTCGGGCTTGTGCGGCTTGCTTTTCTTCAAAAAAGGCACCGCAATATACACAAATTGATAAAAATAGCAGATGAAAAACACTGCGCCGAGCACCGTGTTGATGACCGAGACCGGTTCCACAGCTATTCCTCCCTGTCGCGACGAATGCGGTTGTATATCAAAACTCCGATACCGCTTACAACCAGCGTCACCGCAAAGGTCACTATCGCAAACACATAGTTTTCCATCCCCAAGGCACTGCCGCCCACGGTGGACGTCACGACCGACGGGATGCGTGAGACCACGACGATAAGCATCCAGCTCGACAGGCGTATCTTTGTCAAGGCGACAAAATAGGACAGCAGATCCTTCGGTGTTCCGGGGATGGCGTTGACGATGAAGATCAACAGTTCGAGCCGTTTTGTGTTCTGCAGAAACCTCACCGAGTCGATCTTCTCTCTCGAAAAGAACACCTCAACAAGCCGTACGCCAAACCTGCGCACGAACAAAAACACGACCAAACTGCCAAGCGCAATGCCGGCAAGACAAAGCAGGGTGCCTTCAACTGCGCCGAAAGCATAGCCCGCGCCGATCTCGAATGGCTCGCCGGGTATCAGCGCGCAGATGACCTGCAGCATCATCATGCCGACAAAAACGATCCTGCCCCAGATGCCGTGCCCGTCCACCCATTCACGAAACTGTTCCGGCTCACCCACAAGCTTTATCATAGGCCGTCCGATAAACCAACCGACCGCAATGGAAAAAAGTATAAACACTGCAACGGCAAGCAGTCCCAGTGCCTTTTTATTAAGGTCTTGCTTTTTCATGTCCTCATCTCACAAACGGCTTGTTCTTTCCTTTTAATTATTACACCTCTACAGCCAAAATTCAAGGGAGTAGTTATTAATCTTCTTTTAAGATTTCCTTAATCTCGCGAGGCCTTCTCGGCGTCAATAGCCAGCACTATCATCAACGCGCCCAAAGCGTCCTCGCTTCGTTCGGTTTCGATGACGTATGTATCGGTCCAGTTAAGCACTTCCTTGCTGACAGTGGCAACGACGCGCCCGTTACAGTCGGCGATATCGTAATCCCATTCAAGCCAGTTACCCTCGACCCTCCAGCCGTTTACGTCCAACTGAAAACGCGGTCGGAAGAGAGAAAACTCCTTTCTCACACTGCCCCAATAGCTGCCGCCGAGATACATGTCAAACTTCGGCAAGAAGCTCAGCGTGACCTGTTTTAGCGTTGCAACGTGGTTTTCCGACCGGTCTATGATATGAAAGCAACGGCCCCAGCCGAACTTTCCCTCAACCGTGAAAAGCTTTTCATCCATGTCATCGGTAACATCAAAGCTGTCAAACCAGGATAGCATGCGCTGACGAATTCTCATTTTCATATATTTTTACCCTCCGTCGACTTGTTCAACTAACCAAAAAAAGCAGAAAATGAAACCGCTATCTCCATTCTCTGCTTTTTCAATATTCAGTTTGCTTTGGAGCTCATTGAGCCTGCTGTGCGGAAAGGATAACATATCCCGACTCGGTCTGCGCAGGGGAAAGAAGGGTTATTGCAGAGAAGATTTCGGTGAAATCAAGACCTGCGACAGTGACCTCGGTCGTAACAGCAAGCTTTCCGTCCTCCTGCACGCTGATGTCGGTCACTGTATGGCTCATGAGGTCATAGCTCCTCGGCAGGATGGCATAGTAGCCTTCGGGTGCCTCCAGTCCGTATATCTCGCCCGCATTCTCATCGACCCTGCGGCCGTACATGTTATAAACGTAATCGTTGACCGTCTGCTTTTCGATATAGAGGAAGCCGTCGATCTCGGTAGCCTTGTCGAGCAGGACAATCTGCGCCGCATCTATGACGGCAGAATCATCGTAAAGCGAATCGCCGAAGACACGGTTGAATGAAACAAGCTCGGTCACGGCGGCGACATCATATTTATTTTCAACCGGCGCACTCGCGCTTACGTCCTCTACCGCAAGCACACGGGTGCCGACCTCTGCATAATGATCGGTGCGGACCTCCGTTTCGGCGAGCGACACGACGCTTTCGGTCGCGTCCGCGTCGGCAGATGCCTCCGCAGGCATGCCTATTACGGTCACCAAGGCGATCGACAAGGTCAGCGCAAACGCCGCTGACATCAACATCATTCTGTATCCTTTGTTCACGCTGAACACCTCCGTTTACTGATCTATTAACAGTATATAACATCAAGCGGAAAAAAATCTTCTCAAATGCGTTACAAAATGATTACAGAACGGTTACAAAATCGGCTCGTTTTTCCTTTTTGGTATTACAAGCACCGTGAGCCGCCTGCATAAAGCAGACGGCTCACGTCATGGATATTTATTGCTTAAGCTCTATGCTTTTCCACCTGCCCGTTTTGTATCTGCCGTAAAAGAGGGCGGCGCGGACGATCTGATCGATAATGCTGGCGGCGTTTACTCCGACAAGGCCCCAGCCGAACACGTCCTTGAAGACCATGGCGACGGGAAGGCGTATACAGATGGTGGTTATCAGGAAAATAGGCGCGTTGAACTTTGTATCTCCTGCGCCCTGAAGCGCGCCGTTGTAGGTGCATTGGACGGCAAGGATAGGCAGGCTGGCGCCGAAGATGCGAAGCACAGGCATACCTGCCTCAAGCACCTCAGGCTCTGGCGAAAAGAGCATCATCAGCTGACGGCCGAAGATGTTGCAGACCAAGCCGCAGACAGCCATTGCGACAAAGAGCAGCCAGAAGGCGTGCTTATTATAGGTTTCGGCGCGTTTTATGTCCTTACGGCCAAGGCACTGCCCCGTCAGCGGCGCTGTCGCCATCTGCATCGACTGTCCTATCAGCAGCACAAGATTAAGTATGTTCCAGCATATCTGATGTGCGGCATAATCTACCTCACCGAGCGACACCGTCATGCGTCCGAAGAGTATCATAGCGATCCGGAAGACCACCTGCTCTGCCATAGCCGGCATACCGATGGCGATCATGTTGGAGAAGCAGACCTTATCAAAGACGAATTTCTCGCGCGGGTCGAGCTTTAGCTCGCCCGATCCCCTGAGAAGCACCGCAAAGGCAACTATCATCGAAAGAATCTGTCCGATCGAGGTAGCAAGGGCAGCGCCTGCAACATGCATTTCGGGAAATATCCACACGCCGTGAATGAGCAGCCAGTTGAAGAGCACGTTGACACAGTTGCCGAAAAGATTATAAAGCATCGCAGTTCGTGCGTTGCCCACACCCCGCAAGGCCGCCGCGATAGTCGTCGACAGCCCGACGGGCAGCACCCCTATAAGCCGCCAGCGAAGATAAGCCACCGCCATTTCAGCAGTGTCGGCGTTTTCGACACCCATCATTGCGATAAGCTGCTCGGAAAGGGCAAAGCCAACGGCCGTCATAACAACGCCGACGATGCCCGATATAAGCAACGACTGACCGACGATCCGATTGATCTTACTGTGGTCGCCTTCGCCTTTGGCACGCGAAACGAGGGCGGTGGTACCGACGTTAAGAGCCGAAAACACCATGACCAACAACAAGGTCGGGCTAACATTGACTCCGACGGCGTTGATAGCCTTCGTTCCCAGTCCGCCCACCATCATCATGTCGACCATTGACACAAGCTGAGCCAAAAGCAACTCGACCAGACAGGGCGTCATGTACCTTAATATGTCACTGTATATCTGTTTTTTTGATAATCGTTCGGAAATGTCCATAGCAACTACCTCTTTTAAGGTCATGATACCACATTCGACATAAAATGCAAGCGAAAAAAGACGCGTTTTAAGAAGTTTTTTCATACCAAAAGGCATCCGCGTTCAATATCACGGATGCCTTGCTGTTATCATTCTATTCGCCGTAGCCGTTAGGGTTATTGAACTGCCAACGCCACGAATCCTCGCACATCTGCTCGATGCCGCGCTCGGTCTTAAAGCCAAGCAGGTCAAGCGCCTTCTGCGGATCGGCAAAGCAGGTTGCGATATCGCCCGGACGGCGCGCGACTATATTATATTTGACTTCTCGGCCGCTCGCCTTTTCGTACGCCTTGACCAC
This sequence comes from uncultured Eubacteriales bacterium, assembly GCA_964505515.1. Taxonomy (GTDB): domain Bacteria; phylum Bacillota; class Clostridia; order Oscillospirales; family Acutalibacteraceae; genus RGIG2206. The sequence goes on from CAZDIN010000028.1 coordinate 8,942, forward strand.
GTCAAGCACGCTGTAGCCGACGCCTGTACCGAGGTTGATCGCCTCGATGCCGCTTCCCTTGCGGACGAAATTGACTGCCTTAAGGTGTCCGACGGCAAGATCGACAACGTGTATGTAATCTCGCACGCCCGTTCCGTCGTGGGTGTCGTAGTCATCGCCGTAAACGCTCAGATGATCGAGCTTACCGATGGCGACCTGCGCAATATAGGGGACGAGGTTGTTGGGGATCCCGTTGGGGTCCTCGCCGATAAGTCCCGACTCATGCGCGCCGATGGGGTTGAAATATCTCAGCAGGGCGATGCTCCAGCTGTTGTCCGACTTGTAGAGGTCCTTAAGCATCTCCTCTATCATATACTTTGTGCTGCCGTAGGGGTTGGTGCAGCCGCCTGTTTGCATCTCCTCGTCATAGGGGGCAACGTTCTTCTCACCGTAAACGGTGGCAGACGAGCTGAATATCAGCTTCTTGCAGTCGAATTCCGCCATGACCTCACAGAGCGTAACGGTTCCGCCGATGTTATTTTCATAGTACAAAAGCGGTATATGGCAGCTCTCACCGACCGCCTTAAGTCCTGCGAAATGGATGACCGCCTCGATCTTGTTCTCGCTGAACACGCGTCGCAGTCCCTCGCGGTCGCGGATGTCGCACTCATAGAACTTGAAATCCTTGCCGGTGATCTTACTGATACGGCGCAAGCTCTCGGGCTTGGAGTTGTAATAGTTATCGATAATAACTATCTCTTCGTTGGCGTTGAGAAGCTCAACACAGGTATGACTGCCGATATAGCCGGCACCGCCGGTAACCAGAATTGCCATAAAAACTACCGCCTTTCCTTTATTACATATATTATAGAATATATTTTTATATTTCGCAATGCTTTTTGGTTGCTTTTTGGGGCAAAATATTCCCATAAGTGAAAAATTTATCAATATTGTGCTTGAATAACGTCGGGTTTTCCTGTATAATGTTTTAGGTTTAAGATTTTGGCGCTGAAAAGCACTGAGTTTTTGAAAGGAGTCCAAACATGTACTACTCATCCGAAGTCGAAAAAATGTGTCCTGTTGCGAAAGGACCGCATCACGGACCCGCACCGATCCCCGAAGAAGGCCTTTGGGTACAGGCAAAAGAAATCAAGGATATTTCCGCTTATACTCACGGCGTCGGCTGGTGCGCTCCTCAGCAGGGTGCCTGCAAGCTCTCTTTGAACGTCAAGGGCGGTATCATCGAGGAAGCTCTCGTTGAGACCATCGGTTGCTCGGGTATGACCCACTCTGCCGCTATGGCTGCTGAGATCCTCCCCGGCAAGACC
>CAZDIN010000029.1:0-10225 GCA_964505515.1 uncultured Eubacteriales bacterium
CAGCCAAAGCAGTAAAACGACCCATTTTGAGGATAGACGGTAAAGGAACCTGTTTTTTCATTATGGAAGGGACAAAGGCCGACCAAATTGCTTCCGCGTTTTTTCAGTGTAACATGAGAAGATATGACCGAAGCAATATCGTTTCTCATCTTAATATCCATGAGAAAAGCATCATCTAATTTCACAAACCGTCACCTCCGATTAAAAGTATGGCTAAAAAAGTCAAATCCTACACTAAAACTTCCAGGAATGAGGAATGAATAGATCTTCAAATACCCATTCAGCGTATCGGTCGGTCATGCCGGCGATGTGGTCGGCGGCAGCACGCTCGACGCCCTCGGTCTCAAGAATAAACGAATAATCGTCAGGAATCTTATCACTGTGCTGAAGGTAATAGCTGAATAGCCGGAATATCAGGTCACCGACCTTTGACTCCTCGCCCTTTGCGATAGGATTGGTGTATACATTTTCAAAAAGAAAACTATGAAGCGCATTATACTTTTCTTCAATATCAGGCTCCATAAGCACCGTAGCATCACTAGCTCGCACTACAGAAGCAACGAGTGTGTTGATCCGGCTCGACTTCGAAGCGCCGAGCACCTGCCTTATATCAAGCGGAATATCATCTTCGGTAAGGATGCCCGCACGCACTGCGTCATCAATATCATGGTTTATGTACGCGATGCGGTCGCTCAGGCGCACAACGCGTCCCTCAAGGGTGTCAGCCCAATCGCCGTTAGTATGTCGGAGGATTCCGTTTCTGACCTCATAGGTCAAATTAAGACCTTCACCGTGTTTTTCGATCTTCTCAACCACACGGACGCTCTGTTCATAATGGCGAAATCCGCCTTCAAGGCACTGATGAAGAGCTCGCTCGCCTGCATGTCCGAACGGAGTATGTCCAAGGTCATGCGCCATCGCAATTGCCTCAGTCAAGTCCTCATTAAGTCTGAGAGCACGCGAGATCGTACGCGCTATCTGCGCGACCTCGATCGTATGGGTAAGTCGTGTACGGTAATGATCGCCTTCAGGTGACAAGAATACCTGCGTCTTATGCTTAAGGCGTCTGAACGCGAGCGAATGAACAACTCGATCGCGGTCACGCTGATAACAGGTGCGCAGGTCACATTCCTTTTCGGGACGGTCGCGTCCGACAGAGCTGTCACTGAATGCAGCCCCTTCTCGTAAAATCAAATGTTCAGATCTTTCGGTATATTCGCGCGGGCAACCGGCAATAACCACAACAACTCACCGCCTATCAAACAGAGTTTATTTGATCCTTCTGTTTATATTATTCGACAATTTGCAATTAAACCCTCTTTTTAATTACTGACAGCTGCAAAATGTTCACCGTTTTGAACAAGGCGCACCTGTCCCGCCGTTGCATCAACTATCGCGGCGTCAAGAGCCTGTAACAGATCCTTCTTGACCGCAAAGGTCATGCGCACTCCTTCAGCAAAGTCGCACTCCTTGTCCAACACCTCAAACGACGAAAGCAGCGAATCTAATTTGCCGTACAAAAAGTATTCGCAATTCAGTTCACAGTCGACCACAGGGCACATAGTAACGATCCCTGCATTTTCTAATGCTAGGCTGACAGAATGGGAGTAGGCACGCACAAGTCCGCCTGTTCCTAGCAACACACCGCCGAAATATCGTGTGGTCACAACGCAAACGTCAGTAACCTCGGACCTTATCAGAACATCAAGGGTCGGCACGCCGGCTGTACCCTGCGGCTCGCCGTCGTCGGAATAGCGTCTGCAATTGCCGTCACGAAGTGAATATGCATAAACGTTATGACGAGCATCCCAGAACTCAGATTTGCGTTTCGCAATAAAGTCAAGGGCTTCCTGCTCACTGCTTACAGGTATAACAGCACTTATAAATCTTGAGCGTCGATCGATATATTCAGCCTCACCTGACCTGATTATAGTCTTATACATTCAGCGCACCTCCCTTTTACCCTTGTAAAAACAATTCCGCAACCGAAAACCGATTGCGGAACCGAAAACAACAATATGGGCAGACTTACTTATCCTGCATGTTAAAGCGCTTCTTAAATCTGTCAACGCGACCACCGGTGTCAACCAGTTTCTGTTTACCGGTAAAGAAAGGATGGCAGTTTGAGCAAATGTCCAAACGGATGTTTTCCTTTGTGGAACGGGTCTCGAACTCTGCACCGCAAGCGCAACGAACGACCACAGTTTCGTACTTCGGATGGATTCCCTCTTTCATGTAAGTCACCTCTTTCTTCAATCTTGGTTTTTGTTTAACAAGGGAATGATAGCACAATCGGTTGATAAATGCAAGTGTTTTTTTACATTTTTTTATTTTTATGTCCTATCAGGGTATCATTATCTCCTTTTTCAAATAGAAGGAGTAGATATACGACGGCTTACTTGCAACGGAGTAGTTTGAGGAAAACGCATCGGAATAGACCTGAAGCTGACGGGTGTATTTATTTATCAGGTCCTCCTCGGTACAGTTGCGGTCGGTCTTGAAGTCAAGTATCGTAATGCCGTCAGGCTCAAATATAACGCAGTCGGCAACGCCCTGAACGACGACCGTTTCATCACTGTCACAGGTCGGGTCAAGCTTGCTAACGGGAAGCTCATATATAAATCTACTCTCCCTCAGCACGCGGTCGGCGGACTTCAAGCGACGGTATACCTCACTGTCGAAAAAGGCGCGTACAGTTGCCTGATCGATACCCTCACCCTGCTCCTGAGTCAAACGGCCCTCGTCAACGAGGCGTTTGATCTCCGACTCTACCGAACCTTCAGCCAGATCGTAATCTGCAAAGCACATGAATTTGTGGGTTGCAGTTCCCTTTTGCGCCGCCGTCAGCTTTTCACCTGTTATAAAGGCAGGCCTTGAGGTGCAGCAGTAATCGGCGCTATAGATGCTCTTTGCCAACTGTGACACCGAATATTTTGCCTCGAATGACATCAACTTCTCATACGGATACTCAAAGTCAAGGTATACGGAAAAGTCCATTGGCTTCTGCTCGGTCACATCGGCAGAAACGTCGTCGGCATCAGCATACGCCTGCTCCGACAGAACCACCTTCAGCTTACCATCCGCCTTCGCACAGTTAAAGCTACCGCTTACCGCATCGCGAAGTCGGTCGCAGGACGGGTGCAACAAGCACGCCATGTAGATCCATTGCGCATAACTGTTCGCAGAGCCAACCGCATAGGGATCAAGGGAATCAAGACTACCCTCCCAGCCCGAATTGATACGTCCTGCAGCAGTCTGCAGCGACTTTTCGATGTTCGGGTCTGCGCACACCATCACCAGCCTGTCCTGAACTCGCGTCAGTGCTACATAAAGCAGACGCATCTCCTCGGCGATGACCGCCTCAGTCTCCTTAAAGGATAAGGCCTTACGCGGCAGAGTGTCATATTTCTTGCCTGCCTCGTCGTCGCAGATGCGCAGTCCTATACCCATGGTTTCATGCAGTACCACCGACTGATGTGAATCCATCAGGTTGAACTCATCTGTCATGCAGGCGAGAACACATATCGGTGACTGAAGTCCCTTGGATTTATGAATACTGCGGATGCGGACGACATTTTCACTTTCGCACACAACGGCGGCAGGTATCTCGCCCCCTCTTCTCTCAACGCTGTCAAGATATCGCAAAAATGAGGTCAAGCCCTTAAACCCGTTGGATTCATGTTCCGCCGCACATTCCGCAAGCATAAGCAGATTGGCTCGGCGTGACGATCCGTCGTCCATTCCTCTTACTATGGCAGAAAGACCCGTATCATCTATTACCATGCGGATAAGTCTATCGGATGAAACGGTACCTGCCCAATCGCGATACCGGTCAAGCGAGGTCAAAAAGGTCGCTGCTTTTTTATTATTTCGTGCATACCGCTTAAGAGCACTGTAAAGGCTGCCCTTTCGGTCACAAAGACGCATTTGTGCGACCTCTTCCGCGTCGAACGCGAAGACAGGCGACATCAATGCAGAGAGCAGGGGCACGTCCTTCAACGGATTGTCGATCGCTCTCAAAAGAGAAAGTGCGATCCGGATCTCCTCGCGGTCAAAGAAGCCTTCCTTACTCTCAGTCCAAGCAGGAACTCCTGCCTTCTTAAAAGCCGCAAGGAAGATCTCAGCGTTTTTCTTACATGAGCGCAGAAGGACAGTAAAATCGCGCCATTCAACAGGTCGGATCCCACCCTTTCCGTCCGAAACGGGCTGACCCTCACTGATAACGTTTGAGATGTATTTTGCTACATAAGCGGCTTCATCCTCGACCGCCTTTGTCGGTACGATATGCAATTCCACCGCCTGAGAGTCGACCTCGGCAAAATCGCCCATCGGACGCAATTCATCTTCATCAAGGTAATCCATTTCCGCCGTCTGTTTGACCATTAGCAAACGGAAAACGAAGTTGACAAAGTCGCAGACATCCGCTCTGCTGCGGAAGTTGCCGCTCAAGGATATCTTCGCAGGATAGTTCGAGCCGTCATATTCAGGATAGGTCTCCTTTTTATTTATGAAATTGGACGGGTTTGCACGCCTGAAGCGGTAGATGGACTGCTTTACATCTCCGACCAAAAACAAATTTTTACCGCAGTCAGACAGAGCGTAAAATATGGCGTTCTGCAGATCGTTGGTATCCTGATACTCATCGACTAAAACCTCTTTGAAACGGGTACGCAGGTTACCCTCGCGAACAGATATCTCTCCGTCCTTCCACTCACAAAGCAGTCGCAAGGTTGCGTGCTCAATGTCGGAGAAGGAATAAAGGTTGCGCTGTCTTTTAGCCTCGCTGAGCCTACTTGAAAAGTCACGCACAAGAGCACACAACGCCTTAATACATCTACCTGCAACCTCGATGTCATTAACGCAGGTTTCTTCGGTAGCGCTGAATATGTCATTCAGCTTGTTGACAGCCGCCTTGGCAGAGTTAAATACACTCTTTGCATATTCCCTCAAGGCAACGTCGACCTTCTGCTTCGAACCTAATGCAACAGGAGAAAAATCAGAAAGCAGACGGTTGAGCCGATCATAGTCTTTTCCTTTCGCCGCATCACAGACATCACAAAGCAAATTATAAATATGGTTAAGAGCAGGGCTGTATGCGGATAAAAGATCAGCATCGCTCTCAAGGCTTCTTAAAGCTGACGCAACGGCGTTTCTATGATAATCCGCTTGGTCAAAGGCTCGATCGAACAAGGTCTGCGCCCAGACCGTGTCGTTGAGCGAATCGATATTATCGTATCTTTCGCAGGCCGAATCAAGCCACACCTCAGGAAAGGGCAAGGATTGGGTATAGTGATATATCTTCAGTATCTTCTCTTCGACCGAGTTAAGACTTATGCCGGTGCCAAGCACCGAAGTCAAAAACTGAAATTCCTCAGGCTCACTCATCAACATCCTGTTGAGAGCCTCATTAACGGCGCTTCTCTCAAGCAAAGCCAACTGTTCGTTTGAAGCGATACGGAAATCAGGGTTGATGTCGGCCGCCTCAAAGTTGTCGCGAATAAGCTCAATGCAAAACGAATCGATCGTGCCGATAGCGGCGCAATCAAGCTCAGCCTTCTGCTCAAGCGCGCGAAAATTGTCGGGATGCTCATTTGCATACTCGCCCAAAACGGCAGAGATACGCTCACGCATCTCTGCTGCAGCGGCGTTGGTAAAGGTAACGATGAGCATTTCGTCCAGACCTATCGGGTCATATTTATCCATAATGCGTTCTACAACTCGGTGAGAAAGCACTGCCGTTTTACCTGAGCCTGCGGCGGCTGAAACGAGCACACTGCCCCTTGCATCAAGGGCGCGCTGCTGTTCTGCAGTCGGATTAAAACCCATCATTCCACCTCCTCGGCTAACTTTTCAAGTGCAGACGCCAAAGAATAAGCCTCAGCCGTTCTGTTATCTTCTTCTCGGTGCAAGCACACAGATCTGTAATTGCAGTAGGAACACGCTGAGCCGTTCTTTGAATCGATAGGATCGACCTCGATACGTCCTGCGTGCAGGTTTTCGCCTATCTGTGCAAGGACGCGATATATCTGCTTTTCGAGCCTTACGAAATCCTCCTTGCTTGCCAAAGAAGACTTTTTTCTCGGATTGTTTGGATAGTAAGGGATATATGCACCTTTGCCGTCAGGCTCCATCGCCCTTAACACCTTCTCATCATCCAGCAACAATCCGTTCATGCAAAGCTCGGAATCGCCGCCCTCATTCTTCCCCGACGACTCATGCGACGAGAGCTTTATATCTCGGCGGGACGGCAGATACAACACACCGGAGCATTCTGCATTTCATATAGGTCGCTATCCACAATAGCGAACAAATACAAAAGCATCTGCATGTTGATTCCGTAAAACAGGTCTGAAACGTCGAACTTTTTACTGCCCGTCTTATAGTCGACCACGCGCACATACGTCTTACCGTCAGCCTTATATACGTCAACGCGGTCAACTGCGCCGCGAAGTATGACCGACCCGTTGGATATGTGCACCTTAACTGCCTCAAGTTCGTCCGAGCCGATACGCAGTTCATATTTATCGGGTCGGAATTCACTCTGCGCAAAATCGCATCCGATCCGTCGCAGAATATCGTCAAGGACTACCGCTACCCTCTCCATCAAAAATAAGAAGGTACGGTCAAGTCGGTCGAAACCGCCGAAGGACTTATCGGCGTACTCACGAATAAGCCGTATAATTTCTTCTCGGCGCTGCTTTTCATCAACATCGGCAAGTCTTGTTCCGAATGAGGACACGGCATGCTCTAAAACGTAATGCACAAGTGTTCCGTTTTGGAGCGCGTCGAACTCTGCGCTCTTTGACGGCTTAGCGCCAACTCCGAATTCACAGAAGAATGAGAACGGGCACTTACTGTACACCTCTGCCTTGGATGCGGACAGCTTTATATCTGTGCCAAAGAGGCGCTTAGCAGTTTCAGGCTTAAGCTGTGCGGCTTTTTTCTCAGACAAAAGCGGCTCAAGCAACGACGACTGGGCGTAGTTTTGCTTCTCAAGTTCATCCTTGAGGCTCATCGCATAGCGGCGATAATCTTCGCCGCTGACAAGCTCGATTGCAGGAAGCACCCCTTCAAAGCGATCTGTATCACTCTCCTGCGAGGAGGTGCAGACGACCTGCGGAATGTTACCGATCATCTTAACTACAAATTCACTTGGCGTTCCCGCTTCGCCCTTCAACGAAGAGGTGTGATAGGTCAGATAAAGCCTTTCGGATGCACCCGTCACCGATGTATAGACGATGAACTGCTCATCTACGGCGTTTTCTCTCGCATAATCGGGCATTTTCAGTCCGCCGCGAATCAGCCGTTTTCGGTCGTTGCCCGAAAGCAATCCACCGACCTTAACAGGTCGCGGAAACTCTCCGTAATTCGCGCCGATCATGAAGACTACCCGTGTTCCGCCCAAGCGGATCCTGTCGGCAGAGCCTATAACTACTTCATCCAGCCTATCGGGTATCGCGCCAAGATCGGTCGACGACAAAAGCATCGAAAACAACTGCAAGAACTCCGCCTTATCACAGGTTTCGGCATCAAAAACCTTGACAGTTTTATCAAGGCACTCCATGAGAGCATCCCAACTGCGTCTGTGAAGGTCTGCGAAATAAGGATCTCCCTCATTCTCAAGCTTAGCAGCATATTCAGCTAACCGCTTATCAGCACCGACCGATGTCAAAAATCGGTATATGGCACTGCAAATATTCTTAACATCTCCTGAATCAAGCGCCTTCGAGAGCTTCTCCAAGGGACTAATCAGGCAAATGCGCATTTCATTGATCCTTTTCAGCCCATCGTTGTCAAAGTCGGCATCCAATCCGTTTGGATTTTCCACCCATTCCTCATGCCATTGTACGCCGCGCTTGTTCCACAAGAGGACATAGTTCTCAAGCTCAGCAGCCTGCTCAACCGACAAGACAGACAGCACCGATTTTATGTACGGCAATATATTTTCAAATGCGAACCCACTGCCTGCACAGTTCAGCGCGTTATTCACAAACCTTACAAGCGCAAGAGAGTCGATGTCTACCCTACGGTCACTAAAGCAGGGCAAGCGGTATCTCTCAAAGGCGTTCACAAGCATCGCGTGATAGTCCTCAATATCACGCGCAACGACCGCAAAATCGCGGTACCTGTAGCCCTCGGTGCGCACTAATCTTCTGATAGTACGCACAACGAAATCCGCCTCATCATATCTGTTTGCGCAAGAACACACAGTAATACCGCCGCCAACCGCATCCTGCAACTCAACACCGCGCAACAGCCGCTCAGCATTAGCGATCAGCCTGCCGCGAAAACGCTCATCTGAATCGAGAACAACGGGAGACGCTACTCCAACGCTGTTATTTCTTGCGATCTCCATAAGCCTCTGAGCAGTCTTCTTAACATTTGAGAATAGTCCTATTCCCCTGTCCTCATCATGAAGGCTGTCGGTGCAAAGCGAAACATACACCTCTTCGGCCTGTGCAAAAATTCTGTCAAGCACTAAAAACTGCTGAGCCGTAAAGCCCTTAAAGGCATCGATGAAGACCTTCTTACCGCTGAAATAGTCAACGCGGCAAAGGGACTCTGTCAAGCGCGAAAGGTCATCAAGAGGGTCACGAAAACGGCTTGACAGAAGTGATTCATAGGTCTTGATTATCAAAGACAGGTCGGCCGTTTTGCTCTTTAGCGCACCCTCGGTGTCAAATGCCGCCTGATGCAATTGATGCGGAGTTATAGCGGAACGCTTGCACTCTTCAACAAGCTCCAGCACCGCCTTGCAAAACTCAGGGCTTTCGCAACTGCGCGCATATACAGTCAGCTCACTTTTAACGGCGCGCACCGCCCTACCCATAATGAGCATTTTCACCCCGTCATCAGCAGCATCGGCAGCACAGTGACCGCACGCCTGCTCGACGTGTTCGGCAAGACGGGTAAAACTGATCACCTCTATAACATCGGTGGAAGCGCTGCCCAAAAGCTTTAGCATTGCGCGTTCACTTTCAAAGTTGTTCTGTTCAGGGACCAAGAAAGCAATATTCTTGTCACCGTTTCGAACACACTCTGCGATCTTATTGCGGATCCAATAGGGCTTGCCGCTGCCGGCAGGCCCCAAAATCAAACGAAGCATTCTCGATCCCCCTAATCATTCAGTATCATAACACACGCCGTGTACCAAAAATGCACCAACGCATAAACAAAGCCGCCGACAGAAACCGGCGGCTCGGGTATCAGATAACATAAACGCCCGAATCAAGCAGAACGATATTCTCAACGCCTGAGCGTACATAATGATAAACAGGCTCATTGAAGCTGTAGATACGTTCGACCGTATAATTATCAGGATTGACCAACTCAACACAACAGCTCTCGCGGTTACACACTATAAGCCCAAGATCACTGCCACACAGACCGCAGGGGCGCGAGAACGCATTGTCAGAACGGCTGCCGATACGCAGTTCCTCACGCATGGTGCGGGGGTTATATCTTAGGATAGTATCTCCGTCAGCAAAGGACAACCACACCGATCTTCCGACGCAGGCAACACCCGACGGACCGAAGTTTTTATACTTCAGTTCTCCCTTCCAGACCTGTTTACCGCCAGCAGAAAAGAGGTAGCTCTCTCCCGTAGGATAAACGCACAAAAGCTCGCCGTCCGGCAACTGAGCTACATTATAGTTAATATAGTCAGGCAACTGCGATGAGATCTCCTGATAAGCGTCACCGAATTTCGCACGCAGATAAACATCCCTCGTCACCGACAAGGTTTTGCGTGAGCGGAAGGAATAATACTTGAAGGTAACGACCGCCTGATCCTCAAAGTTTTCCTCCTGCGATACAATGATAACGCCGTCGGGTACAGCCAGTATCTCAACCGCATTTTCTTCGTAAATCTTATTCAACTCCAACAGTTTTCAACCCCTGTTATATATTAAGTGAACGGATGCGCTTCATAGCCTCAACAGTGTTTTCATAATTGCCGAAGGCAGTAAGACGGAAGAAGCCCTCGCCGTTGCGTCCAAAGCCTGCGCCGGGTGTACCTACGACCTCAGCCTGATCAAGCAACAGGTCAAAGAAATCCCATGATCTCATGCCGTTAGGACACTTCATCCAAACATAAGGCGAGCATTTTCCACCTGTGTACCAAACGCCCATTTCATCAAATGCCTCGGTCATAGCCGCGGCATTTCTGCGGTAATAATCCAGAGTTGCCGCGATCTGCTTTTGGCCTTCGGGTGTAAACACCTGC
>CAZDIN010000030.1:0-10187 GCA_964505515.1 uncultured Eubacteriales bacterium
ACATATAGGGGGTGATGTAACCACGGTCGAACATCATGCCCTCTACCACCTCGGAATAGGTCTCGGCGGTCTTGGACTCCTCAACGGTGATAACGCCGTCGTGGGAGACCTTCTCCATAGCCTCGGCGATAAGGTTGCCGATGAACTCGTCACCTGCCGAAATGGTGGCAACGCGTGCGATATCCTTGGAGCCGTCAACCGTCTTGGAATTGTTGCCGATGGCTTCAACTGCGGCGGCGACTGCCTTCTGGATACCCTTGCGGACGACCATAGGGTTAGCGCCTGCGGCGATGTTCTTCATTCCCTCGCGGATGAGTGCCTGCGCCAGAACGGTAGCGGTGGTGGTACCGTCACCTGCGATGTCGTTGGTCTTGGTCGCGACCTCCTTGACCATCTGTGCGCCCATGTTCTCAAACGGGTCGGTCAGCTCGACATCCTTCGCAATGGTAACGCCGTCGTTGGTGATGAGCGGTGCGCCGAAGTTGCGGTCAAGAACGACGTTGCGTCCCTTCGGTCCGAGTGTGACCTTAACAGTGTTGGCGAGCTTGTCGACGCCGGCCTGCAGGGCCTTGCGCGCTTCTTCGCCGTAGATAATATCTTTTGCCATAATATAATTATCTCCTTTACAAACCTATGGTTAAAATTATTCTACGATAGCCAATATATCAGACTGACGCAGAATGGTGTACTCAACACCGTCAAGCTTGACCTCGGTGCCCGAATACTTGGACATGATAACGCGGTCGCCCACCTTGACATACATCTTGACTTCCTTGCCGTCAACAAGTCCGCCCGGACCTACGGCAACGACCTCGGCTACCTGCGGCTTCTCCTGCGCTGCGGCGGCAAGGATGATTCCGCTTTTGGTAGTTTCCTCTGCTTCGACCATCTTGATAACAACACGGTCGATAAGCGGCTTAATTGTCATAACTAATTCCTCCTATCGAGATTATAATTTAATAAAAAACAGATTTTAGCACTCTATGACCCCGAGTGCTAAAATCTATTGTATACCATTTTACAGAAAAATCAATACCTTTCGCAAAATTTTTCCATTTTTTCTTTCAGCCTATTCGACAAATTTCTGATTTTCGGGGCTTAAAGCCGCCCTATCAGTGCTTTACTGCCGTAGGACGTGTCGCAGGAGCGTCCGACTTTACCGCAACCCTTGAGGGCAGGATGAAATTGATGCCCTTGGGCACTATTTCGGTGGTTATATCCTGACTTACGATGATCTCGCCGTCCAGCACAACGGGCAACGGCTTTTTAGCCGTGACCCTCATCTTGCTGCCGAAGCTGCTCGATACTATCTCTGTGTACGAGAGGTGGGTACCCTTTATGTATTTTGGCAAAAGTCCCAAGAACTCATGACGCTTTACCGCCCTTACGAGCACGAAGTTTATCTTGCGGTTCATAGGGCTCGACTCAGGCGCACTCTTCATTCCGCCGCCGTAGTAATTTCCCTTTGCGGCAACGGCAAACATATACTCGCCCTCGATCTTATCTCCATCGTCGATCTGAATGGTCAAATGGCTTCCCATTTTACTGCAGAAGGTGTAGAAAACCGACAGAAGATACGCCATGCTTCCGCTGATAAGCGGTTTTGACTTAAAAATACGGACGTTATCTGCGACCGCGGCATCGAAGCCCATCGAGCATTGGTTGATGGAATAGATGCCCTCGGTCAGCAGCAGGTCGACCTCGACGGCACTTCCCTCTATCTGTCCCTTTATGTCCATAAACTCCTTCGCCTCGGCAAAGGACGCGACATAGTCGTTGCCCGTTCCGCAGGGAAAACAGCCCAGTTCAACATTTTTGCAGCCCGCAACGCCGTTAACCACCTCATGCAAGGTTCCGTCGCCGCCGCAAGCATAAATGCGCAGAGCCTCTCCCGTTCCGGCGTACTCGCGGGCAATACGAGTTGCGTCGCCCGGACATTTCGTGGAAACGATCTCGTAGCTGCCGCCCTTTTCATGAAAAAATGCGTCGATCTGAGGAATCAGCTCAACCGTTTTCTTGCCTCCGCCTGCCGCATTGTTCACAATAAAAATGTACCGCATAAATTCCCTCCTGATATTACTTGAAATACAGATAGACCTGACATTTTATGCTTCCGTTGTAAAGCTTTCTGCGCTTGTCGGCAGGACGTCCGAAATGCTGCTCGAACTCCTCGTGGGAACTTATCACCGTGTATTTATATCCGCGCTTTCTCTCAAAGACGCGGCCCATCGTCGCATACAGCTTTTCCGCCTGTGACATGTCAAGCAGCCGCTCTCCGTAAGGCGGATTGCAAACGACAACGCCGCGCTCGGTCGTGGGTGCAAAGTCGGCAACGTCCGCCTGCTCCACAGAAACGAAGCCGTCGACCCCTGCCTTCTTAACGTTTTCGCGAGCGAGGGCAACACTTTCAGGGTCGATGTCACTGCCTATCGCACGGAAACCGACGTCGCTCTTTATCTCGTTCATCGCGCGAGCGCGTTCTTCTCTCCATACATTCTCAGGGATAAAGGCAAACTTCTCGGCCGCGAAGCTTCTGCGAAGTCCGGGCGCCATGTTACGCGCAAGCATCGCCGCTTCAATAAGAATAGTTCCCGAGCCGCAGAACGGGTCGTAGAGGGTACTGTCATCGTAGATGCGCGACAGGTAGACCATAGCGGCGGCGAGTGTTTCCTTAAGGGGTGCCTCGTTGGCGTTGCGGCGGTATCCGCGCTTATGCAAGCCCTCGCCCGAGGTGTCGATGGTGACGGTGACCTTGTCCTTGAGGATCGAAAACGCCACCTGATGAACAGGGCCCGTTTCCTTAAACCACTCGACGAAATATTTTTCCTTCAGCCGATTGACGATAGCCTTTTTCACTATCGACTGGCAATCGGGCACACTGTGCAACGTGGAATTGAGCGACCATCCCTTAACGGGAAAGGCGTCCTCTTTTTCCATATAATTTTCCCAAGGGAGAGCCTTGACCGAGTCGAACAGCTCGCTAAAGGAGCGCGCCTCAAACTCACCTACGCAAAGCTGGATGCGTTCGGCATATCGCGAGCAGAGGTTTGCCCTGACCAAGATACGCTCGTCCCCTTCAAAAAATACCCGTCCGTTTTCGGCGGCAACGTTCTGCGCTCCCATGTCTTTGAGCTGGTCTGCCACAAGCTTTTCCAACCCGAAAAGGCAGGGCGCAATCATTCGGTATATCATAGCAATTAGTCCTATCTTTTTCGTCCTTTGTCCTGTGAGGACAACGTCATTCGACCTATTATACCATGTTTTGCACAAAATGGAAAGAGGAAAGTTTGTGTTTACTTCCCCCGTGGCGCGTGGTATACTTATTATATAAATTTGAAGGCGCACGGGGAGGTGGGTCGGTGAAGCGGTTATCGGACAGGTTCGGTGTGCATAGCAGCTCCGACCTGCGAAAGCTGATATGGCAGTTCGTCAAATTCGGTCTTGTCGGCGTTTCCAACACAGTCGTCAACATGGCGGTTTACTATCTGGTTTTGTGGATAGACGACAGTCTTTATCTGGTCGGTTTTCTCTTGGGAACGGTGCTCAGCATTGCCAACGCATTTATATGGAACGAGCTGTTCGTCTTTAACGGCAACAAACGCGACCTCAAAAGCATCCTGCGACGCCTCGGCAAAGCCTACATCAGCTATGGCGGTACAGGGTTGCTCTCAAATCTTTTGCTGTGGCTTGAGGTTGCATTCCTCGGCATCAGCAAGGGGCTTGCGCCTGTAATCAATCTCATTATCACCATTCCGCTCAACTTCCTGATAAACAAGTTCTGGGCGTTTAAGAAGTAACACCTCAACGAAGATTCGTTGAGGTGTTTTGTTGTGCGAATGATTATTTGGTAGGGATTTATACCTGACCTACGGTTTGGTATAATAAACGCTATGGATACTGCACCTAGCAGGATTCCAAAGGGTCAGCGACCCTTTGGAATCCTTCAAAGTCCCAAATTCATTGCATCTGTTAATCTTGCTTTGTAGGGACAGGCGTCCCCGACTGTCCCTATTTTTGCTTATACAAAAAATTCTAGTCCTGTCTGTACTTAATTCTAACCGCAGGACAGGTTTTATACTATAATACAAACGCGGACAAACAGGCGACTGCCTGTATTTTTCTGACAAATTGAGGAAAACTACCTACAACGGAGGTGACAGACTTGAAAAAGCAAGGCTTAGCTGCTGCGGCAGGCGGCATCGGTATCGGGTTTATCAACGGCTTGCTCGGTGCAGGCGGCGGTATACTCGCGGTACCGCTGCTCAAAAGGTGCGGCCTGTCCACCAAGCAGGCTCACGCAGGCTCCATCGCCGTCATCCTGCCGCTGAGCGCGGTCAGCGCCGCAATCTATCTGCTCAACGGGCGAATGACATTTTCAGACGCGTGGGTCTACATGCCTGCAGGAGCAGTAGGCGCCATTCTGGGCGCATGGCTGCTCGGCAAGCTCCCTGACAAATGGATAGGCCGCGTGTTTGCTGTTTTCATGATCTGGGCAGGCGTCCGTCTGATGCTGAAATGAGCACGGTCATTCAATGGATCGCAGGCGTCCTTTCGGGTACGGCAGGGGCGCTCGGCATCGGCGGTGGCGGCGTGCTGATACTCTATCTCGTCCTGCTTGCAGACATCGCGCAGGTCAAGGCGCAGGGCATAAACCTGCTTTTCTTCCTACCCTGCGGCTTGATAGCGGTCATCATCCACGCAGTAAAAAAACGGATAAAATGGAAGCTTGTCCTCCCCTGCATTGCAGGCGGACTGACAGGCGTATTCGCAGGCATGTGGGTGCTGGAGAGCATCGACGCAGGCTGGCTCAGTAAGATATTTGCCGCAGGGCTTATCCTGTTAGGCTTAAAAGAGCTTTTCAAAAAAGACAAGAAAGGAAACACACCCTGAACTAAGATTCAGGGTGCGTTTTATTGTTATACACGCTTTTATATAAATAGATTTAGCGGATCTTTGAGCCGGGCTCGACGCCGTCAAGGAAGACCACCTTGATTCCGTCGGCGCTGTCCGCGGCAAGTATCATACCGCAGCTTTCCACTCCGCAGAGGGTGGCGGGCTTGAGGTTTGCAACGACGATGACCGTCTTGCCGAGCATCTGCTCGGGGGTATAGTACTGTGCGATACCCGATGCGACCGTGCGCTCAGTACCGCTGCCGTCGTCGAGGGTCAGCTTGAGCAGCTTCTTTGCGCGCTTGACCGGTTCGCAGGCAACGACCTTTGCGGCACGCAGCTCGACCTTTGCAAAATCCTCAATGCCTATCTGCTCCAAGGTAACGGCGTTTGCCTGCTTAGCCTTTTCCTCAGCCTCGGCCTTTGCCTTGGCGGCTTCAGCCTCTGCCGTCAGCTCAGCTAACAGCTTCTCGGCGTCGATTCGGGAGAAGAGAGGACTTGCCTGACCGACCTGCACCTCGTCGAAGAGTCCGAATCCGCCCTTTACTGATTCAAGGGTGGACGCCTTACTGCTCATATTAAGCTGGCGAACTATCTCATCGCAGGTGGCGGGCATCATCGGGCGAAGCAGGACGCTCAGCACACGGATGCTCTCGATAAGGTTATACAAAACGGCGTTCAGGCGCGGCTTATCCTCTTCGTTTTTAGCCAGCACCCAAGGCGCAGTTTCATCAATATATTTGTTGCAACGCTTGGCAAGGCTCATGACGGTATCTGCGGCATCTGCGTTGCGGTAATCGTTCATCAGCCGCTCATAGCGCTCGACCGTATCAGCCGCACATGCGATAAGGTCGGCATCCACCTCGTCTGCCGTATCAGGACGGGTCAGCTTGCCGCCAAAATATTTATTTGCCATAGCGATACTGCGGTTGACAAGGTTACCCAAGGTGTTCGCAAGGTCGGAATTGTAACGGTTGATGAAGCTCTCGTAGGTGATGCTTCCGTCCTGCGCAAAGGGCATCTCGCTGAGCATATAGTAACGCACGGCATCGGCGCCGAAGCGCTCGGCGAACTCATCGGCATAGATGACGTTACCCTTCGACTTGCTCATCTTGTCCTCGCCGAAAAGCATCCACGGATGACCGAGCACCTGCTTGGGCAAGGGCTCACCGAGAGCCATCAGGATGATAGGCCAATAGATAGTATGGAAACGGACGATGTCCTTGCCGATAACGTGAAGGTCGGCAGGCCAGTACTTTCCGTACATTTTGTCACTGCCGTCGGGATGGTATCCGATGCCTGTGATATAGTTCGACAGCGCGTCTATCCAGACATAGATAACGTGGCGGTCATCAAACTCGACCGGCACGCCCCACTTGAATGAGGAACGGGATACACAAAGGTCCTCCAGACCGGGCTTGAGGAAGTTGTTGACCATCTCTGCGCGGCGTGAATCGGGACGGAAGAAGTCGGGGTTGTCCTCATAATACTTCATCAGGCGGTCCTGATACTTGCCAAGGCGCAGGAAATACGCCTCTTCCTTAGCGTCAACAACGTCTCTTCCGCAGTCGGGGCATTTGCCGTCGACCAGCTGCGACGCGGTAAAGAAGGATTCACAGGGAACGCAATACTTGCCCTCGTAGGTACCTTTATATATATCATCCTGCTCGTACAGCTTCTTGAAGATGGCCTTGACGGCGCTTTCGTGGTCGGCATCGGTCGTGCGTATAAAGCGGTCATAGGTAACGTTCAGGCTGTCCCAGACCTTGCGAATCTCCCCCGCCATCTCATCGACATACTCCTTAGGGGTGATGCCGCGCTGATCTGCATACTCCTCGATCTTCTGTCCATGCTCGTCCGAGCCGGTCAGAAAATGCACGTCGTAGCCCTGCATTCGTTTGAAGCGGGCGATCATGTCCGCCAGAACGATGTCATAGGCGTTGCCGATGTGCGGCTTGCGCGAAGCGTAAGCAATAGCGGTGGTGATATAAAATTTCTCGCTCATGTGTCATAACTCCTTGTTTCTCTCTTGCCGCCCAATGATAGCTGCGAGAGTATCTATACGGATTTATTATACCAAATAAATACAAAAATGCAAGCCACCGCGCATAATCTTCCGCCGAGTTATTTACAAATCAGGCATAATCTGCTATAATTACAGGATAAGAGAGAGCATCAGCATCTCCTCGACCCTCTCATATATCGGGTCAAGCTGTGTTGCAGGCAAGGGGTTTTTGCCTTTGCCAAGCTCGATCGTAAATCCGGGGCGTCCGTATTTATCGATGAACCAATCCTTGAATCCGCCGTGTGAGGACAGTCCCATCGGCTCCTCAAGAGCATATCCGCTCGACGCCGAAAGCAGCTTTGCCATGCGGTGCGCCCTTTCAGGTGTGCGAGTGCCGTAGTTCCAATATATGACCTCTCCCTGCGTATGCAGGGCTACGACGTGGTCTATCGGATACCTGCCGCACAGGCTGCTGAGCGCTACCGTTTCGGCCTCGCTCATGGGTTTGCTGCCTCCGTATCGGGTGGGCGCAGGGCCGAATATCCCTGCCTCCTGCTCAGCCGCGTGGAGCTTTTCCCAGCCTGCGTCAAAGTTGTGGTTGATGTCGACACCGCGTGCGTTTGCGTTCCATTTTTCAAAATGGCCGCCGCAAAGCCGCTTTATTCTGCCGCCTGCGTCGCACGCCTTCTCTCCGTGAACGGCTATGTCCACGCCGTCGGGGTTGACCATGGGAACAGCGATAAGTCCTCGGTCAACAAAGGCTCTGCGCACCGACACCTCGGCTATCTCTCCGCCTGAAAAGATGGCGGCACACAGCCGCTCAACAAATCTGAGGCACACCGCCGCAGAAATGCGCTCGGTGCCGTGAAAAGCCGCCGCATACAATGCATAGCTGTCCCGTCTGCCTATACGCAGTGCGAGCAGTTCCTTTCCCATTGCGGTCTTTCCTATCTTCTCCAACTGCAGAAAAGGGTACTTGCCTAACAGGCAGTATATCTCATCTCGCGTGGTAAAATAGTCGTGTTCGTGCGCCTTTACGATGTCGCTCATTTTTATCACCTCATTATGAGAAATATATGCCGAGCGACAACAAAACATGACGAAAGTGAGACAGGCTCTATATGGAACTGAACGAACAGACCCTCAGCCAAGAATACAGATTCTGCGGCCGCCTTATAAAGCTTCGCGCCGATACCGTACGTCTGCCCAACGGCGAGGAAGCATCGCGCGAGATAGTGGAGCATTCGGGCGGCGTCGGTATCGTTGCCCTGACCGACGACGGCAGGGTCATGACGGTGCGGCAGTACCGCCACGCGATGAAGCAGCAGGTGCTTGAGATCCCTGCCGGCAAGCTTGAAAAGGGCGAGGATCCTCTGCTTGCCGCCAAGCGTGAGCTTGCAGAAGAGGTCGGTGTCACCGCAGAGAATTGGCGTTATCTCGGCATTCTTTATCCTACGCCGGGATACTGCGAGGAGATAGACCATATTTATTTAGCAACATCTCTTACAGTCGGCAACGCTCACCCCGACCCCGATGAGTTTCTGGAAACGGGCAGTCTGCCCCTCAGCCAAGCCGTCGAGGCGGTCATGCGAGGCGAAGTGCCCGACGCAAAGACACAGATCGCAATTCTGAAGGTTCAACGCCTGCTCGATTCGGGCGAGATATGACTTTACCCATGCTTTGAAAGGAGTACCGATCATGGATTACCGTTTTTCCGATAGAGTGACCTCTCTTGCGCCCAGCGCCATACGCGAGATCATGAAATATTCCTCTGTGCCGGGCTTTATTTCCCTTGCGCTCGGAAGCCCTGCGCCCAACGCCTTTCCCTCGAAGGAGATCGGGGAGATATCCGCGCGCATCTTCTCCGAGCGGCCTGCCGATGCACTGCAATATTCGACTACCGAAGGGTACACCCCCCTTCGCGAGCATCTTGCCGATTACATGAAGGCTAAGCATTCGATCGGGCGCGACCTTGATAACATTATCATAACCTCAGGCGCACAGCAGGTCATGGAGCTTGCCACCAAGACCCTCTGCAACGAGGGGGACGTCGTTATATGCGAATCGCCGACCTTCATCGGCTCGCTCAACGCCTTCCGCTCATATCACACTAAGCCTGTCGGTGTCGAAATGGAATCGGACGGCATCAACATCGAAAAGCTCGAGGCGGCTCTCATCGCAAACCCCAACGCCAAGCTGATATACACCATCCCCAACTTCCAAAACCCCACAGGCATTACGATGTCGCTTGAAAAACGGCGCGCCGTCTACGCCTTGGCGAAAAAATACGGCGTCCTCATTCTTGAGGATAACCCCTACGGCGACATCCGATTCGCAGGTGAGCCGCTTCCCACGATAAAGTCTATGGACGAGGACGGCATAGTCATATACGCAGGTTCCTTTTCAAAGGTGCTCTCCCCCGGACTTCGTGTCGGCTTCACCGTCGCCCCTGCACCCATCGTTCAAAAAATGGTGGTCTGCAAGCAGGTCAGCGACGTCCACACTCAGATATGGTCCCAGATGGTCGCCCACACCTTTATGACCGAGTACGACTACGAGGCACACCTTGAGCGTATTCGCGGAGTATATCGCGAGAAGTCAGCCCTGGCCGATTCTCTGCTTGAGAAGCACCTGAGCGGTTTTATGAAATGGACATCCATCGAGGGCGGTCTGTTCTACTGGCTTAAGCTGCCGCAGAATGTCGACCTGCAGTCCTTCTGCACACGCGCCGCCGAAAACAAGGTGGCGGTCGTCCCCGGCACCGCCTTCTCGGTTCAGAATGAGCCGATGCCCTATGTAAGAATCAATTATTCCGCTCCCACCGACGAAAAGCTTGCTCAGGCAATCGAACTGCTCGGCGGCGTTGCGAAGACTTTTTAAGAAAGGTCGGTCCAATATGGAAGAAACAAGAAAAAAGCGCGTATACAGCGCCATTCAGCCGAGCGGCATGCTCACCCTCGGCAACTATCTGGGCGCCCTCAAAAACTGGGTCGCCATGCAGCAAAGCGGCGAGTTTGACACCATGTATATGGTCGCCGACCTGCACGCCATTACGGTGCGTCAGGAGCCCGCGAAGCTGCGCGAGCAGATACGCAGCACCTTTGCTCTGCTCATCGCGATAGGACTTGACCCTGAAAAGAGCATCATCGCCCTGCAGTCGCAGATTCCCGAGCATTCGCAACTTGCGTGGCTGCTCAACTGCTACACCCAGTTCGGTGAGCTGTCAAGAATGACGCAGTTCAAGGATAAGTCGGCAAAACACGCCGACAACGTCAACGCGGGGCTTTTCACC
>CAZDIN010000031.1:0-10075 GCA_964505515.1 uncultured Eubacteriales bacterium
ATAACTGTACGCTCCTTTGACCCGAAAAAAAGATCGGTTCGTTTGGTATGATAATAGTATATTATTTTAATTCATCGATAGCAATTTTATGAACTGTCTGTTAATATTTTGCGCTTTTTTATTAAAAAAACCTGTACAAACTGTAAAAAATTTGAAATTAGGTGGAAAACGGCGCGAAAAGGTGCTATAATTACTATGATGCTGTATGGTTTCAGTGTGAACGCCTACGTTATTAGGATAAATTATTTGTCTTGAAATGTCAACAAAAAAGGCTTGCATACGGACAAAACGCCCTATAATAATAGCAAAAGGTTAAAATTCGGTTACAATGGTTAAAATTTTGTAACTGGATTTTTTGTCCAAGTTGCGATATTATAACACTGACGTAATATTTGACCGCACGACAAGGAGGCGATGCTTCATGGATAATAACCGTGATAATTCAAATTTCGATCGGTCAAACCGACGCTCATCTGAGAACGTCGACCGCACATCAAGATCTAACGTCGATCGTACTGCGCCTCGCGGCGTTGACCGCACGGGTGGTGTCGACCGCACTGCGCCTCGCGGCGTTGACCGCACGGGCGGTGTCGACCGCACTGCGCCTCGCGGCGTTGACCGCACGGGCGGTGTCGATCGTACTGCGTCCCGCGGCGTTGACCGCACGGGGCAGAACTCGTCGCGCCAGCCTGTCGAGACCGACTTCTTTCCTGAGCTTCATATCGGCACCGATGAGATCGAGCTGACCAGCCATTCGGGTAAGAATGAAGCGGCGGAACAGGCCTTTGAACCGGTCGAAAACGAGTATGCTTCTTCGAAGGATGCTTCCGACCGTCCTGACGTGACCGATATGTTCGGCACCTACGGCTCAAACGATCTCTACAGCGACAGCCACCGTACCGGCTACCTTGATAGCGGTTCGACGGGTGAGATAGAGAATCTCTCCAGCTCCGCACCCCACATGGACGACTATGACTACGACGAGCTTCCCGAAAAGGAACCGTCTAAGCTTAGACGCACCCTCAAACGTGTGGGGAAGGTCGCCCTGACGGCTTTTTTGGTAATGGTGATCGTCGGCTGTATCGTTGTGTCTTCATTTGCCGTGTATGTATTCGGCTTTGTTGACGACACGATGGACTACGACCTGTACGACCTGACACTGAACTACACTACAACTATATATGTAGAGGATCAGTCATACACGCCTCAAAGCGAGAGTGATCCCGAAACCAAGTGGGTAGAGTATCAGGAGCTGTACTACGAAAACAGAACGTGGGTCGGCATCAATGATATGGACCAAAACGTCATCGACGCGTTTGTTGCGGCGGAGGACGAGAGGTTTTATAAGCATAAGGGCGTTGACTGGAAGCGCACCATCGGCTCGTTTGCCAACCTGTTTTTACATTTCTGGGAAACCGAGCAGGGCGGCTCTACCATTACTCAACAGCTTGTTAAAAATCTGACCTCGGATAACGAGAAATCCGCGATGCGTAAGATCCGCGAGATAATGCGCGCGCGTAATGTTGAGAGCGTCTATGCCAAGGATACCATTATAGAGTGCTACCTGAACGTTATCTACCTTGGCAATAACTGCTACGGCATTGAGGCTGCCGCCAACTACTATTTTGGCAAAAGCGCCTCTGACCTGACGGTAGCAGAAGCGGCTACCATCGCCGCTATCGCGAAATCTCCGTCGGGATTTGACCCCATCACCAACCCTGATAGTAACAAAAGCCGCCGTGAGTGGATCATCAAGAATATGCACAATATCCAATCGATCTACAACGGCGAGCGCGGAATAACTGAGGAAGAGCGCGATGCTGCGTTAGCCGAAGAGATCACCATTGTCGGCAGTCACTCTAAGGTTGAGGAGGATCAGGAGGGCGAGGAGAAAAAGACTACCGGAGCTTATTCTTGGTTTACCGACGCTTTGATCGAGCAGGTCATTGAAGACCTTATGGCAGAGCAGGGCATCTCCTATGAAGGCGCCGAGAATAAGGTGTACCGCGGCGGCCTGAAGATCTATGCTACGCTGGATACCGATGCACAGGCGGTGGTCGACTCGGTCTTTATACCCGACACCTATTGGGCGCAGGTCTACGGCACTGAGCAGAAGGCGCAGGGCGCCATCACGGTTATGGATTATGAGGGTCATGTGGTAGCGATCGCAGGCGGACGCGGTGAAAAAACGGGTAAACGCGACCTCAACCGTGCCTATTCCTCACCCCGTCAGCCCGGTTCTTCAATGAAGCCTATCGGTGTATATGCGCCTGCGCTTGAGAGCAACGTGATCACCTGGTCGACCATGATCGAAAATACCTCCCTGACGGTCGGAGGTATACGCTATAAGAACTCGGGAGGATATACAAGTTCGCAGGAAACTATTCAAAGAGCTATTCAGAAATCCTACAACCTTGTTGCCGCGCGTGTCTATCTTAAGTACAACGATCCGAACAAGCTGTTTAATTTTGTAACAAACAACTTCGGTATTACGACCTTGGTGGAATCCACCGTTATTGACGGAAAGACCTATTCTGACATCGGACTTTCCCAGCTTGCGCTTGGAAGTTCGACCTACGGCTTGACCACCGTTGAAGAGGCCGCGGCATATGCAACCTTCGGAAACGGCGGACTTTACTATGAGCCGACCTTCTACACCGTCATTAAGGACCAGAGCAACAAGACGGTCCTCGAGTATGACAGCGAACCCACTCAGGCTATCAGTGCCGAAACCTCCTACATCATGAATAAGATGATGCAGACGGTGGTTTCGGGCGGAACCGGAGCGTCGGCTGCCTTCGGCGGATGGGAGATCTTCGGAAAGACGGGTACGACCGACGACAACAAGGACCGCTGGTTTGCAGGCGGTACGCCCTATTATGTGGCGAGCTGCTGGTTTGGCTGCGATATACCCTTTAATATGGCGAACATGTCCACAAGCGGCAACCCTGCCTTGAACCTGTGGAAGCCCATCATGCAGGGACTGCATGAAAATCTTGCGAAGAAGTCCTTCCCGACCTGTTCTACCGTCAAGTACGCACGCTACTGCGTGGTAAGCGGCGGCCTCGCAACCGACAAATGTACTGAGGGGGTCGAATGGGGCTACTATAAGAAGGATTACGCGCCTGTATGTACCGAGCATAAGGGCGGAAGCGTCCTTGGAGGAACGGATCCCGATCCGACTCCGACCACCTCGTCGGCTGCACCTGAGTCGTCAACTCAGACTTCGTCAGAGCCGACAAGCTCCACGGTGCCCGAATCCTCATCCTCGCAGGCGACCTCATCGAGTGAGACCTCCTCTGCAGCGGCAGAAGCTGAGGATCAGCTTGACTGAGGACAACGGACAAGAATTAAAAAAACAGTGCGGAAGTAAAGTTCTTCACGCACTGTTTTTTTAAGCCTTCACCTTTTCAAAAAAACAAAAAACCGCCCTTGGCAACTCTTGACCTTTATGCAAAATAGAGGTATAATATCTGTTTGTATAACAGTTAAAATTTCTGCGTATGATTTTTAAGAAAGGAAGCAGGATAATGTTCAAAAAACTTACAAGCTGCATAGGGGAATATAAGACTCCGACAATTCTGACGCTTATATTTATTGCGTTGGAAGCGGTCATCGAGTGCTTTATCCCGTTCGTCACGGCTGACCTTGTCAACAGCTTGCAGAGCGGCTCGGTTGATATGGAACAGCTTCTGAGGACGGGCTTGCTGCTTGTCGGAATGGCGATACTGTCGCTTTGCTGTGCCGCTGCCGCAGGATTTTCCTCTGCAAAGGCATCGTCAGGATTTGCAAAAAACCTGCGCAGGAGCGTTTTTCACAGAATACAGACCTATTCATTTGAAAACATCGACAAGTTTTCATCCTCCTCGCTGGTTACCCGCATGACCACCGACATCACCAACGCGCAGATGGCGTATATGATGGCTATACGCATAGCCGTGCGCTCACCGCTGATGCTGATATTTTCCATCATTATGGCTTACGTCATGGGCGGCGCTCTTGCGACCTCGTTTGTGGTCATAATTCCTGTGCTGGCGGTGGGTCTTTACCTCGTCGGCAGGTATGCCATGCCCGCATTCCGCCGCGTTTTCAAGAAATACGACCGTCTTAATGAATCTATTGAGGAAAACGTCCGCGCAATGCGTGTAGTAAAGGGCTTTTCGCGTGAAGAGTATGAGAAGGACAAGTTCGGTAAGGCTGCTGATGATATCCGCGCTGATTTCACTCGCGCCGAACGGATAGTTGCACTCAACAACCCGTTGATGCAGATATGCCTTTATTTTAATATGGCATTCGTCCTCATCGTCGGCTCAAAGCTTATCATCACAAATCAGGGCCAGCTGATAAACGTCGGTGAAATGACCGCCATGCTGACCTACGGTATGCAGATACTTATGCAGCTGATGACGCTGTCGATGATCTATGTGATGATGACAATGTCTGCCGAGTCCTTTAAGCGTATTTTCGAGGTGCTCAACGAAGAACCGACCATTGTCAACCCGGAAGACCCTGTTTATGAGGTGGCTGACGGCTCGGTCGAGTTCGAAAACGTAAGCTTCAAATACAATAAAAAGGCGAAGAAGTATGCGCTGCAGGATGTCGACCTGCATATAAGATCGGGTATGACGGTGGGGATCCTCGGCGGAACAGGCTCGAGCAAGTCTACCCTTGTGCAGCTTATCGCGCGCCTGTATGACGTGACCGAGGGAAGCGTCCGTGTCGGCGGAGTCGACGTGCGCGACTACGACCTTAATACACTGCGAGGCGCGGTCGCAATGGTGCTGCAAAAGAACCTGCTTTTCTCAGGAACCATTAAAGAAAACTTGCGTTGGGGCAACGAAAATGCCACCGATGAGGAGATCGTCGAGGCCTGCCGTCTTGCGCAGGCGGACGAATTTGTTCAAAGCTTCCCTGACGGGTACGATACCCATATCGAACAGGGCGGCACCAATGTTTCGGGCGGACAAAAACAGCGCCTTTGTATCGCAAGAGCACTGCTTAAAAAGCCGAAGATATTGATCCTCGACGACTCGACAAGTGCTGTCGATACCAAGACGGACGCCTTTATCCGTGCAGGCTTTAGGCAGTATATTCCCGAAACCACAAAGATAATCATTGCACAGCGTGTTTCCTCTGTTCAGGATGCCGATATGATACTCGTTATGGAAAACGGATGCGTGAGCGCCGTCGGCACCCATGATGAATTGCTGGGCAGCAGCGAGATATACCGCGAAGTGTATGAGCAGCAGACCAACGGAGGTGATAAGCATGAGTAAGCCGAATATGGCAAAAACGCCGCCTCGCAAGATGAATTTCAAATGTCTTGGCAGAGTTGTTAAGCTGCTGTTCAAGTCCTATCCTGTGCTTATTCCTGTGACGATGGTGTGCATCATCGTGTCTGCGTTGGTGTCCTCAATTCCCGCCGTATTCATGCAGAAGGTCATGGCAGTCATCACCGACCATCTCGAACGTCAGGATTTTAGCTGGGAGGTTGCCAAGGGTGAAATACTGCCCTTAGTGGGCGTGTTGATCGCACTTTATGTGCTTTCTATTTCCTTTATCACCCTTTATACGCAGTTGATGGCGTATATCACGCAGGGCTTTTTAAGTAAAATGCGCTGCAGAATGTTCGACCGCATGCAGTATCTGCCGATTCGTTACTTCGACACCCATCAGCACGGCGATATTATGAGCCACTACACCAACGACATCGATACCCTGCGCCAGCTTGTGTCACAGTCGTTGCCTCAGCTGCTTCAGTCCTGTGTCATTGTCGTGACGGTGCTGAGCATCATGCTTTGGTACAGCGTGTTGATGACGCTGGTAGTGTTACTGGGAGTTGTGGCGATGTTCTTCGTGTCGAAGGTCATCGGCGGCGGAAGCGCAAAGTATTTTATCCGTCAGCAACGCTCGATAGGTAAGACGGAGGGCTTTGTTCAGGAAATGATGAACGGACAGAAGGTCATCAAGGTCTTCTGTCATGAAGAGCAGGCGAAAGAGGATTTTGAAGCCATCAACGAGGAACTGTTTTCGGACAGCTACCGCGCTCACGCTTATGCAAACTCCCTCGGTCCTATCATTATGAACATCGGCAACATGCTTTACGTTATCTGCGCGATAGTCGGCGGAACGTTCCTCCTGCTCGGCGTAAATAACCTCAGCATTTCGGGACTTGCCTTCACCATCGACATCATCGTACCGTTTTTGAATATGACTAAGCAGTTCACGGGCAACGTCAATCAGGTCTCTCAGCAGATAAACTCTATCGTCATGGCTATGGCAGGTGCTGAGCGTATCTTCAACCTTATGGATGAAACACCTGAGACGGATGACGGATATGTTACCCTTGTAAACGCGGAAATTGCCGATGACGGCAGCGTGACCGAATCGAAGAAGCATACGGGTCACTGGGCGTGGAAGCATCCGCACGGCGACGGCAGCCTGACCTATACCCTGCTCAAAGGCGACGTGCGTCTGAACGACGTTGACTTTGCCTATACCGAGGGCAAGAACGTACTGCACAATGTTTCGGTCTACGCCGAGCCGGGCCAGAAGGTAGCCTTCGTTGGCGCAACCGGCGCAGGCAAGACCACCATAACCAACCTTATCAACCGATTTTATGATATTGCCGACGGAAAGATATACTACGACGGCATAAACATCAACAAGATAAAGAAGTCCGACCTGCGCCGTTCGTTAGGCATTGTGCTGCAGGAGACCAACCTATTTACAGGTACCGTCATGGACAACATCCGTTACGGAAAGCTTGATGCAACCGATGAAGAATGCCGTCAGGCAGCAAAGCTTGCAGGTGCCGACGACTTTATTACGCGCCTGCCCAACGGCTATGAGACCGAGCTTTCCAACAACGGTGCAAATCTTTCGCAGGGTCAGCGTCAGCTTATTGCGATAGCGCGTGCGGCGGTTGCGGATCCGCCCGTAATGATACTTGACGAGGCTACTTCTTCCATCGATACGCGTACCGAGGCGATCGTTCAGCGCGGTATGGATAAGCTGATGGAGGGCCGCACGGTATTCGTTATCGCACACCGTCTGTCGACGGTCATGAACTCCGATGTTATCATGGTGCTCGACCACGGACGCATCATTGAGCGCGGAAGCCATGAGAAGCTTATCGAAGAAAAGGGAACCTACTATCAGCTCTATACCGGTGCGTTTGAGCTGGAGTAGGCTTAATGAAGGAGAGGTCTGGCGTTGTACAAGTATGAGATGCATCTTCATACCTATCCATGTAGTGACTGCAGCGTGTCCTCAATTGAGGATATGGTAGCGGCCGCTAAGGAAAATGGGTATGCAGGATTTGTCGTGACCAACCATTTTTATCACGGAAATACAGGCATCGACCGCCGGCTCTCTTGGGAAGATTTCGTTGAGAAATACGCGGAGGACTGGCGCCGCGGAGCCGAGCTTGGCAAGAAGCTGGGGATAAATGTGCTCTTCGGTGTTGAAGAGGGCTACGACAAGGGTAAAGAGGTGCTCATCTACGGATTGACGCCCGAAGAGCTTGCCGCAAAGCCTGAGCTGAGAGAGCGAGACTTAGAGGCGTTGAGCGAGTACGCGCATGAAAAGGGCGGCATTGTAGTTCACGCACATCCCTTCCGCATAGCGCCCTATATACCCGACCCTGACGCTGTTCCGAACCCATCTTTTTTGGACGGGGTGGAGGTAAATAACCAGAACGGCTCGAAAAACCGCAACGAGTTGGCGAAGGAATTTGCCGAGAAAAACGGCCTTTTCGGAACCTCGGGCGGAGACGTCCATTCTGCTAAGAACTTCGGCCGCGCAGGTCTGGCGTTTTACAATCCGATCAGCGACTCAAAAGAGCTGGTAGGTGAAATACTCGCGGGCAACTACCGTTTGATAGTTGACGGCGAAATTGTATAAAAGGAGTGCTTGAAATGGTAAAGCATGTTATCTTGTGGCAGTTGAAAGAGGAGTATACGGGCGATGAAAAGAGAAGGATCGCCGAGGATATCAAGCAGGGTCTTGAGGGTCTTGCAGGACAGATAGAGGGACTTATCTCTATCAAGGTCAACATCGACCCGATGCCGACCTCCAATGCTGATGTAATGCTCGATTCGAGCTTTGCTGACTTCGACGCGCTCAAGGGCTACGCTGTACACCCCTTGCACGTTGCGGTCGCTGACGGCACGGTGCGACCCTTTACGGCTGCCCGTGTCTGCATGGACTACGAGGTATAACTGCTGTTTTTACACGTCAAAAAAACACCCTGTTGCAGATTTTTTGCAACAGGGTGTTTTATCGCTTCAGTCTAAATTTTATTCACCGCGCAAACGATACTTCCGCCGCCGACTACCTCATTACCGCAGTACAGTACCACCGCCTGACCGGGTGTAATGGCGCGCTCAGGCTCATCGAAAACTATCCGAGCCTTGTCGCCGTCGGGGTAGAGGGTCACAGGCACGTCCTTCGCGCTGTACCTGACCTTTGCGGTCAGCCGCAAAGGCTTTGTGGGTGCGACACCGGAGATGTAATTCATCTGCTCGGCGTCGAGTGCAGGCGAAAAGCAATCCGCGTTTTTGCCGAGAAATACACGGTTGTTCTCAGCGTCAAGCCGAGTTACGAAGCGCGGCTCGCCGAAGCTGACACCAAGCCCCTTCCGCTGACCGATCGTATAGTTTATAAGTCCCTTATGACGTCCCAAGGGCTTGCCGTCAAGGTCGACGAAATCTCCCTCAGCCGACGAAATTCCTCGCCTTTCTGTTATAAACCGCGCGTAGTCCTTGTCGGGCACAAAGCATATCTCCTGACTGTCGGGCTTGTCGGACACCTCAAGACCCAACTCGGCGGCAAGACGCCGCACAGTGCCCTTGTCCGAGATGTCGGAAAGGGGAAAAACAGTGTGAGCCAAGGTGTGCTGTGTCATGTTGTAAAGGACATAGGTCTGATCCTTTTCACTTTGGTTGCGGTAGAGGTGGTATATCCCGTTTTCAAGGCGTATATCTGCATAATGACCCGTCGCGATGAGGTCAAAGCCCATCTCGAGCGCGCGGTCTAAGAATGCGCCGAATTTTATATGCTTGTTACATATGACGCAAGGGTTGGGGGTTCTGCCCGCTAAATACATGTCGCAAAACGGCTCTACGACCTCTTTGGCAAACCTATCGCGAAGATCAAACACATGAAACTTTATGCCAAGCCTGTCGGCAACGCTTTTTGCATCAGCCGCCGAGCCTTCGTTCATTTCGGGGGAGAGCAGCATCATCGCGCCCTCGACCTCGTAACCCTTCTCAAGCAATACCGCAACGGCAGCAGAGGAGTCGACACCGCCGCTCATTGCGACAAGCACCTTTCTTTTATCCACGACTATTCGCCTCCCCAATATTTGCGGTCAAGACTGCGAAGCTGAATAGCCTGCATGACATGAGCGGTCTGGATGACCTCGCTGTTGTCAAGGTCGGCGACCGTTCTCGCGACCTTAAGTACGCGGTCATAGGCTCGCGCAGACATGTTAAGTCTTTCAAAGGCGGATCTGAGCGCCTGAGAAGAGCCTTCGGTAAGTACACAGTGCTCGCGTATCATAGCAGAGGTCAGTCGGGCGTTGCAGGAAATTCCTGAACCCTCGTAACGCTGCTGCTGAAGTTTTCGCGCGGCGTTTACGCGCTGACGTATCTGCGCGGAGGTCTCGGACTGCTCGTTGCCCGAAAGCGCCTCGAAATCGACGGGCGGCACCTCGATGTGCAGGTCAAGGCGGTCAAGCATCGGGCCTGACACGCGATTGAGATATGACGACACCGCTTTCTGTGAGCAGGTGCAGGGATGGGTAGGATGACCGTAGTAGCCGCAGGGACAGGGGTTCATAGCGGCTATGAGCATGAAGGAGCAGTCGTAGGTGAGGGTTCCTGCGACGCGTGTGATATTGACCCTGCCGTCCTCAAGTGGCTGTCGGAGCACCTCAAGGGTGTGCCTTGAAAACTCAGGCAGCTCGTCCAAAAACAATACGCCGTTGTGTGCCATGGATATCTCGCCGGGCTTCGGAACTGTGCCGCCGCCCGAAAGACCTGCAGGAGAAACGGTGTGGTGGGGAGAGCGG
>CAZDIN010000032.1:0-9591 GCA_964505515.1 uncultured Eubacteriales bacterium
GTAACCCTTGTGGGTGATGTCCTGAAGGGGGTCGGAGCCATGCTTTTGTCGCGCTATCTCATCCTTGAGCCTGCGTTCGAGGCCTGTGCAGAGCCGGTGCCTGCTGCGCTTGAGGTGAGGTTTATGCTCTACCTTTGCGCCACCGCATGTATGCTCGGCCATGTTTTTCCGCTCTACTTCCAATTTCGCGGAGGTAAAGGGGTCTCCACTGCCATCGGCGTGCTGTTTTGCATAAATTGGCAGGCGGCGAGCTTGGTCCTGCTGACCTTTCTGGTGCTGTTTTTGATCACTAAGATAGTGTCGATCGGCTCCGTTATGGGTGCTGTTGAATGGATATTCTATGTGTTTCTTTATTCTGCAGGCA
This sequence comes from uncultured Eubacteriales bacterium, assembly GCA_964505515.1. Classification (GTDB taxonomy): domain Bacteria; phylum Bacillota; class Clostridia; order Oscillospirales; family Acutalibacteraceae; genus RGIG2206. The sequence goes on from CAZDIN010000032.1 coordinate 365, forward strand.
GTCCCGTGCAGTTGCGCCTGTATGAAACTCTGCTTGGCGCTATCCTTGCTGCCATAGTGATAATCAGGCATAAGGATAATATTATCCGACTTAATCGTGGCGAGGAAAAAGCCATTCATTCCAAAAAGTAAGAAAGAAGGATTGCAGGTGTCCGACGTAACAGTATTGGGATCGGGCGGATGGGGCATAGCCCTTGCTTGTGCGCTCGATCAGCGCGGTCATGAGGTGCATTTGTGGTCGCTTTTTGAAAACGAAGTGTCCTTGTTGCAGGGCGAACGCCGTAATGAGAAGCTCCTGCCGGGAATTGTAATTTCAGACACCATTGATATTACGGGGGATATAAGCGTCGCCGCGTCGAGCGAAATGGTCGTGCTTGCGGTGCCGAGCTTTGCCATACGCTCTACCGCGAGATTGCTGCGCGACGTCTTGCCCGACGGCGTGTTTGTTGTTAACGTCGGCAAGGGCTTCGAGAAGGACACCCTTAAGTGCCTTTCTGATGTTATCGAAGAGGAACTGCCTCAGGCACGGGTGGTCGTTCTGTCAGGCCCGTCCCACGCAGAAGAGGTTGCAAGAGGTGTCCCCACCTCGCTGGTCGCCGCATCCGATGATGCCGAAGCGGCACAGTGGGTGCAGAACGCAGTTATTACGCCGCGCCTGCGGGTCTACACTCACGACGACGTGCTTGGAGTCGAGATCGGCGGCGCGCTGAAAAATGTTATTGCGCTGTGTGCAGGCATTTGTGACGGCCTTCAGCTTGGGGATAACACTAAGGCCGCGCTTATGACTCGCGGACTGTCCGAGATCGCGCGTCTTGGAGTTGCCATGGGTGCAAATGAGGCGACCTTTATGGGTCTGACGGGTATCGGCGACCTTATCGTGACCTGTATGTCTATGCATAGCCGCAACCGTAGGTACGGTATCCTGATCGGTCAGGGTGTTGATCCTCAGCAAGCGCTTGAGCAGATCGGCATGACGGTCGAAGGATACCACGCCTGCTCGATTGCAAATCGGCTTGCCGAGCGGTACGGCGTCGAAATGCCCATCACGCAGGAATGCTACAGAATACTTTGCGGCGACGTATCTGCGTCCGAGGCGATAAACAACCTCATGCGCCGCCCCCGTAAGAACGAAAGAGAAACCGCTTGGCTGTAATTTGTGCGTGATGTCCTTAACGGACAGTTACGCATCGAGTCAACGCAGTTGACATATCGACATAACAAAAGAGCAAGAACGGAAGGTTCTTTACCTTCTACTCTTGCTCTGTTTTGTTGTCCCAAAACTACATACTGTTCTTTATTCTGTCGAGTGCGCCTTTTTCCAATCGGCTGACCTGCGCCTGCGAGATGCCGATCTCCTGCGCGACCTCCATTTGAGTGCGCCCGTTCATAAACCGCATGGAAAGTATCATTCTCTCCCTGTCAGACAGCTCCTGTACAGCCTGACGGAAAACTATCTCGTCGATCCAGTTTTTATCATCGTTGTTGTCACCGATCTGATCCATGACATAGATGGTGTCGCCACCGTCGGAATAGACAGGCTCGCTGAGGGAGAGGGGATCAACGATGCTTTCGAGGGCAAGTACGACATCCTGCTTTGAAATTTCAAGCTCCTTTGCGATCTCCTCAACACTTGGGTCGCGCTGACGAAGAGCGGTCAGCCTCTCCTTCGCCTGCATAACGCGATAGGCGGTGTCCTTTATCGAACGGGACACACGCAACGCATTGTTGTCACGCAGATATCGGCGGATCTCACCGATTATCATCGGAACAGCGTATGTGGAAAATTTCACCTCATGCCGAGTGTCAAAATTGTCAATGGCCTTTATCAAGCCGATGCAACCGACCTGAAAAAGATCGTCGGGGTTTTCGCCGCGCCCTGAAAAGCGCTGGACGACGCTCAGCACAAGCTTAAGATTGCCCTCAACAAGAGCTTCGCGCGCAGAATTATCGCCTGCCTTTGAACGGATGATGAGCTGTTCTTTTTCTGCGTCTGACAGAACCTTAAGGGATGACGTGTTGACGCCGCAGATCTCGACCTTACTGTATTGCAAAATGGATCCCTCCGACCGATTGTGAGTACAGTAGGAGTATTGCCTTGCAGGTGTTTGGTAATTCGGAGAATATATTTTTTTGTTCGACAGGATTTGCTTGCCTTTGCCGATGCCGGCAGATAGCGCGATTATTTATGTATTATAGTAATTATTTCAAAAGATTCATAAAAAGTTTACTTACATTTTTTTGTCACTTATGTTAAAATCAGGTTAAGGAAGATATGCCTTTTGAAAAAAGGCAAAACAACTGTTGCGGGTTGTATTTTGGAGGAGAGATATGTTTACAGTTGGAGAAACGGTCTGCTACGGAACGCAGGGCGTTTGTAGGGTAAGGGAGCTTACCGTCCGTCAGATCGGCAGGGAGAAGAAGGAGTACTATGTCCTTCAGCCTGTATATGATGAGCGTTCGACGGTCTATGTGCCTGCGGATAATCAGGCTCTTGTCAGTAACATCCGCAGGGTGCTTACCGAGCAGGAGGTCGACGATATTATAACATCGGTCGTCAGCGAGCCTGCCGAGTGGATAGACGATGACTTAGAGCGAAAGGAATTCTGCAGTAATGTTGTCAAAAGCGGTGACCGCAGGGAACTGATGCAGCTTATCAACATGCTCTATCTTCATCAGGAGAACCTCAAAGCACAGAAGAAGCATTTTCATATTTCGGACGAGCGTTATCTTAAAGAGGCTGAGCGGCTGCTGCATAACGAGTTTGCCTATGTGCTGAAAATATCGCCCGAGCAGGTCGCACAGTATATCCTTTCGCGAATAAAATAGGATGTGCAAAAATATTACTTGACAAAGCTATTTTGCAATGGTAATATACTGACATAAGATAAACCGATGAGAAAGAGTAGTACCTGTCTTTCGCTTCGTCACAGAGAGCCGCTGAGGGTGGGAATGCGGTATAAGCTTTACAGGGAATGGACTTTTGAGGGTGGCATGAAATTTAGTAGTTGCCGACGGGTTGCTCTCCGTTACCATGAGCCGCGTATGTTGGTACGCGATGAGAGGGAAGTTGTACTTCCAAATTGGGTGGCACCGCGTGTCCTGTGTTGACTCGTCCCAAGCATTCGTAGGGAATGCTTGGGACTTTTTGATTGGGAGGAAATGATATGATATTGATGAAGGAACGATGGCGAGGCTTCCCGTGCTAAAACAATTAATTCAAATCAGGAACGTATTTTGATACTAAATCAACCTAAATATATCTACTTGGAGGAAACTATAATGAAATTTAATAACATTGATTTTGACACCTATTTTAAGAACTACCCTGACGCCGATGGCTATTTCGGTAAATACGGCGGTTCATACATTTCACCTGAACTGCAGGTCGCAATGGGCGAGATCACTGAGGCTTACAACACTATCTGCAAGTCAAGGGCCTTTATCAGCGAGCTTCGCCGTATTCGTAAGGAGTTTCAGGGCAGACCTACTCCCATTTCCCATCTTGCCAGACTTTCGGATCACATTGGCACCGGAGTTCAGCTTTATGTGAAGCGTGAGGATCTGAATCACACCGGCGCTCACAAGCTCAATCATTGCATGGGTGAGGTCCTGCTGGCAAAATACATGGGCAAAAAGAAGGTCATTGCCGAAACAGGCGCCGGACAGCACGGAGTCGCTCTTGCTACTGCCGCTGCATACTTCGGTATGGAGTGTGACATCTATATGGGTGCCGTCGACATCAAAAAGCAGGCTCCCAACGTTGCCCGTATGAAGATACTCGGCGCAAGAGTCGTAGAAGTCACTGACGGACTTCAAACGCTGAAGGAAGCGGTTGATGCTGCGTTTACGGCATACTGCAACGAATACAAGGATGCTATTTACTGTATCGGCTCGGTTGTAGGTCCGCACCCGTTTCCGTTGATGGTCCGTGACTTCCAGAGCGTTATCGGCATTGAAGCGAGAGAACAGTTCCTTGATATGACGGGCGAGCTCCCCGATGCAGTAGTTGCCTGTGTAGGCGGCGGTTCCAATTCTATGGGAATGTTCAGCGGCTTTCTGAATGATCCCGTTGACATCTACGGCGTTGAGCCTCTCGGAAGGGGCACTGCTTTGGGCGAACATGCCGCGAGCCTGACTTACGGTGAGGAAGGCATTATGCACGGATTTAATTCCATTATGCTCAAGGACGAAAACGGTGAGCCTGCACCTGTTTACTCAATAGCCAGCGGCCTTGACTATCCCTCCAGCGGACCGGAGCACGCTTTTCTGCATGATCTCGGCAGAGTGAAATACGACGTTGTCAACGACGACGAGACCATCGATGCGTTTTATACTCTCTCTCGTCTTGAGGGCATCATCCCTGCTATTGAAAGTTCACATGCCGTTGCTTACGGTATAAAGCTTGCAAAGACGATGGGTAAAGGCTCGGTCCTTATCAACCTTTCCGGCAGAGGAGATAAGGATATGGATTATATTATTGAGAAATACGGCATCCGATAAGAACAGCACAGCAAAAAAACAGCATCAGCGTCGAATGCGGAAACTAAAATAATAAACCGAAACGGGCCACGCGGCGTTTTGCTGCGTGACCCGTCTTATCTAAAAGGGGCGGTTTCGGCTCTTCTGCGGACAAAGCGTGCTTATGCCACCGAAATTACCGGCGCCGGCTTTGCTGCCCCTGATTTCATATTATGCCGAGTTGCTTAGTTTGTGAAGAAGGTGAAGAAGGAATGCGATACCTGTCGGTCAACGATGTCTGGCGCAAAAAATTCGGCGGCAAGGTCTATCGCCTGTCGATCGAGGGAGGGGTGACCTGCCCAAACCGCGACGGCACCCGTTCGGTTGGCGGATGCATCTTTTGTGCAGGCGGTTCGGGCAGCTTCGCCGAGAAGCAGGGGGATGTGAATGCCCAGCTTGAGCTTGCAAAACAGCGCGTTGCGAAAAAAAGCAAAACCGACCGCTATGTTGCTTATTTCCAATCGTATACTGCGACCTATATGCCGTCGGAGGTCTTACTTGAGCGGCTGATGACTGCGGCAGTCAGGGAGGATGTCGTAGCAATATCGGTCGCGACACGCCCCGATTGCCTGCCTGACGATGTGCTGCAGGTGCTTGAAAGGGTCAACGCCGTCAAGCCTGTCACAGTCGAGTTCGGACTTCAGACTGCATCCGACGACACCGCAAGGCTTATTAACAGAGGCTACCCTACCGAGTGTTATATCGAGGCTTGCGAGAAATTGCGTTCGATCGGCATTGAGGTGGTCGCGCATGTCATAATAGGCCTGCCGAATGAAACCATCGACGATGTTTTGCGCTCGGTCGACCTTGTCGGCAAGACCGCTCAGGGCGTAAAGCTGCAGTTGATGCACGTTTTGCGGGGCACCAAGCTCTGTGAGTGGTATGAGCAGGGGCTGTATACGCCTCTTTCAATGGAAGAATATCTCGAATGGTTAGCCATGTGCGTTGACCGTCTGCCGCCCAATATCGTTATCCACAGATTGACGGGAGACGGGGATAAAAAGCTGCTGGTCGCACCCCTTTGGAGCGCCGATAAAAAGAAGATGCTCAATGCCATAACCCGCACGTTTGAAGAAAAGGACATAATCCAAGGCCGTTCGTTTAAGTTATAAAAACAAGGTTGGAGTAATTTACTCCAACCTTGTTTTTACTTCCTCCGTTGCAGCAACTGCGAGACGGTCGCAACGTTCGTTTTCGGGGTGGCCTGCATGCCCTTTTATCCAACGTATCTCTACCTCATGCTCGTCGATCAGGTCGAGCAGACGGCCCCAAAGATCAGGGTTGAGTGCAGGCTTTTTATCACCCTTTACCCATCCCTTAGCTCGCCACGACTTAGCCCAGCCGTTAATGATCCCGTCGGCGACGTAACGCGAGTCGGTGGTGATAACGACACTGCATTTTTCCTTCAGCGCCTCAAGGCCTCGAATTACGGCAGTAAGCTCCATGCGGTTGTTTGTGGTTTGTCCTTCGCCGCCGGAAAGCTCCTTTTCGATGCCGTTATATCGCAGTATTGTGCCCCATCCGCCTGGACCGGGGTTGCCTGAGCAGGCGCCGTCGGTAAACATCTCAATCTTCTTCATCATCAAAACCCCTCGTATTATATCTTGTGGTAATATCGAGCATGTAACGGTAAAGCTCCTCCATCGAGCTGTATGCCTTATCAAGCTCCGACACCAACGCCTTAGGCTGATTCAAGCGGCGCACGCCGTTAACATGACGGCTCACGAACAACTGCTTTGAATCATACCAAACAGCAAGCTCAGGGTCGGTGACACCGTCGATAGCGGCCTTTGATCTCTTGTAGCGTTCGTTATCCATCGAAAGCCCTGTTTCCTTCACCTTGCGGTATGCCGAGAGCAAGGGCAGAGGGTCCTGCCTGATGGCTCTGCGCCAATATTCCATAAAGGCAGGAGTAGTGCTGATGATGCCGCAGCCGTAGTTGTACCCGTCGCTGAAGAACTCAAACCACAGCATAGGGGTCGGCAGATAATTTTTCTGATGCCTGAACATCAGCCAGAGATTTTCACGGTATAAGCTCTTGTCGGCTGTAAATCGGGTGTCCCTGCGCACTCGCGAAAGACAGCGCACCGGGTCGAGAATAAAGTCGGGGTTGATGCGCTCGAGGGTCGGCTGCAGGTCGGTCACAAGCGCGCGCATGGGGTAAACGACACCCTCGTTTATCTCCTTTTTATGCTCTTCATAGAACGCCTTGGAATTGTTATACCGATTTTCCGCCAACAAAAATATAGACTCCGGCGTTATTCCTTTATAATTCATTAGCCTCATTCTCCCTACAAACGTCGTAGCAAAGCCGCTCTAGATCGGCGAAGCTTTCGAGCTCTCCGCTGCGCCGACGGAACTGAGCGGCGCCCTTCAGTCCCCTCATGTACCACGCGGCATGCTTGCGCATCTCACGCATCGCGATCCTTTCACCCTTCTGATCTGCGGTCATCCTTGCCTGCTTTATCAGCACTAACATTCTTTGCGAAACGGGCGGCTCGGTCAGGATCCGTCCTTCGCCGATATAAGCGTTTATCTGGCTGAATATCCAGGGAGCACCCATTGCGGCGCGACCGACCATGACAAAGTCACAGCCTGTGTCCTCGTACATCTTTGCGGCAGTTGCCGCGTCGACAACGTCTCCGTTTCCGATGACGGGAATCCGTACCGCCTGTTTTACCTGACGGATGATATCCCAATCGGCAGGAGGAGCGTACATCTGCTCTCTTGTGCGTGCGTGTACGGTGATCGCCGCCGCGCCTGCCTCCTCACAGCGTTTTGCAAGCTCAACAGCGTTGACGTGATCCTTGTCCCAGCCCGAACGCATCTTGACGGTTACGGGCAGGTCGACTGCGTTGACTGTTGCACGGACGATCTCGGCGGCGTGAACAGGGTCTTTCATCAGAAGCGCGCCGCCGCCCGATGCGGCAACCTTCGGGGCAGGACATCCCATGTTGATGTCGATAAAATCGGGGCCGTATTCTGCGGCGGCATACGCCGCCTTTGCAACTGTGTCAGGGTCGGAGCCGAACAGCTGAGTGGCAACAGGGCGCTCCTGCTCGCTGATGCCCAGCAGTTCATGAGATTTACGGTCACCTAACGAAACCGCCTTTGCGCTTACAAGCTCGCTGACGGTGTAGGCCGCGCCGTAGCCGCGACAAAGCTCGCGGAAGGTACGGTCTGCGACCCCCGCCATAGGCGCCAATGCACAAAAGCCGTCGGTATGAAAATTTCCGATCTTCATCTTAACAACCAGCCTAATCATATCAATTTATAACATTATACCACAACCTGCAAACTTTTTCAAAAAAAAGATACGAATTAAGGACAAGTTATGTTATACTATATCTGATAGTAAGGATCAAGCTTAGTTTTATGGCTTTGAAATACAAAACAAGGATAGGTGAGCCGAATTATGAAGCTTCTTTTGATCGACGGTAACAGCATCATCAATCGCGCATTTTACGGCATTAAACTGCTGACGACAAAGGACGGACACTACACCAACGGAATAGTTGGCTTTTTGAATATTTTTCTGCGTCTGAAGGACATGACCGAGCCGGACGCGGTGGCGGTTGCCTTTGATCTGCACGCGCCTACCTTCCGCCATGAGATGTACGACGGCTACAAGGCGGGGCGCAAGGGTATGCCGCCCGAGCTTGCCGAGCAGATGCCGAAGCTGAAGGAGATACTGCATCTGATGGGGCTTGCGACCGTCGAGCTTGCAGGCTATGAGGCGGACGACATTCTGGGCACCCTATCCTTCGCCGCCAAGCAGAAAGGGGACGCCTGCTATATTGCTACGGGCGACCGCGATTCGCTGCAGCTTGTCGGTGACGGCGTTGAGGTGTTGCTTACCGCGACGAAAATGGGACACCCCGAAATTATTCGCTACGATTCTGCGGCAGTTGCGGAAAAATATAACGGACTGACGCCTGCCGACCTGATCGACGTGAAGGCGCTCATGGGCGACTCTTCCGACAATATCCCCGGTGTCGCAGGCGTTGGAGAAAAGACAGCTGTCGCGCTTATTTCACAGTTTGGCAGTCTTGACGGTGTGTATGCGTCGATCGACGATCCCTCGATAAAACCGGGCGTGCGCGCCAAGCTGTCGGCTGATAAGGATAACGCATATCTTTCGCGCACCCTCGGTACCATCTGCACCGAGGTGCCTATTGACACCGACATCAACTCCTACCGTCCTCAACCTATGCAGCAGGCAGAGCTGTCGTCCTGCCTTGCGCGGCTTGAGATGTTCAAGCTCATTGAGCGGCTTGGCCTGAACGCCGCCCCTGTGCAGTTGAGCTTTGACGATACTGCAGAGCAGATCGCGTATGAAACGCTCAAGGCAGACGCACTGCCGAAAAAGGCTGACCTTGTGCTGACCGATTTCGGCGCAGTGGTAATTTCGCAGGGCAAAATTGCCGCTCTGACTCATGATGAGATATCGGGCTTTGTGTCGGGCAGGACCCTGCGCGTCAACGACGCAAAGGCGCTCTATCACATTGCGCCCGACGCTGATATAACCTTCGACACCTCGCTTGCGGCATATCTGCTCAACCCGTCGGCGAGCGGATACGACGTCCCCCGACTGATAAGCGAATACGGCGTCAGCGCCGTTTCGGTCGATGACGAAGTGCTTGCCCCTTACGCGCCCTTCTCGCTGCTTTGCGACGCGCTGGAGAACAGGATCGGCGAGTTAGGTCAGGA
>CAZDIN010000033.1:0-9584 GCA_964505515.1 uncultured Eubacteriales bacterium
GGTCGCAGAGGGTACGGCCTTGCCGACTGCCTCGCAAACATCTGCGGCAGGGACATACCAAGTGTTGTCTTTTTGGACGGGACGGGCATCGGTGAAGAGCTGGCGCTCACCGATGAAGAGCTTGCCCTCGGGCTTGACCGAGACCTTATTTGTCGCAGGCAAGGCGGGTCCGAAGGAGGAGCCGTTTCCGGTGACGTTAACGGTGTTGCCTCTGGTCATAGAGGTCTTAAGCTGAGATGCATCAGTAACTGCCTCGCCGCCGATGGAAAGACCGTTGAAGGTCAAGGTGTAATTGTTTGTAGCGAGCTTTCCTGCAACGTTTTCGATTCGGATGGTGTTGCCGACACGCTGAACGAGAAGATTCGTGCCGGTAGCAACAGGCACCGAGAGGTTGTTGAAGGTAATGCTCTTGGGCAAGGTTCCCATGTTGTAGCCGTAGAAGATGAAGGGGAAGTGATCGCAGTCTACGGCGCTGACGTTGGTGAGGGTAAGATCAAACGAACGCGGTTCGTTTTGCCAAGTGTATGCGTTGCGCATTACGCCCTCGTCGGCGCGGAAAATATAAATGTTAGAGATCTTGTAAAGACCGGCGTTATTCTGCGGAAAAATGCCGCAGCAGATGGTGCCGATGGTGATGTCGTCAAAGACCGAAGTGCTATCGCTTCGACTCAGCACCAGTGCGTTATCTCCAACATAAAGGAAGCAATGCTTAAAGGAGTTGCCGCCGCCCTGATGAGGAGTAATACCGTCGGTACACATCTGGCTGGAAAGGGCCTTAAAGTTGGTCACCTTAAGCCCCGTGCACTGTACCCAAAAGTTGAAGTCGCGCGAGTCGATCAATTTGATTCCGTCTACGGTGCAGTTGTTTCCTGTAATGTGGAGGAGATAGCGGTAATCCTTGTCGATAGCATCTTTTCTATCGGTCTTGTAGATGTTGCCATAGGGGTCGAGGATCATTCCGCGTCCCTTGACGGTGACGTTGTTGCCTGTGATCTTCAGGCGTGCATTCAGCACCGAGCCGGGTGCGAGGTAAATGGTGGTGTTGCTTTTGCTGACTATCATTTGGGTAGCACCGTCTTCGGGCTCATACCAGCCGTCGATGTAAATAACGTTCTTGTCATTCTTGTTAGGAACGTTGGTCTCAGGCTCATCGGCAAACACCGACAGAATGGAGTCGTCGCTTGCATCAAGCTTCAGGAGGAAATAATCAGGCTCGTCAAGATAGACCGAAATAACGTTGCCGTTGAGCTCGGAGCGGAACTCCTTTGCAGAGGGCATAACGGTATATGATTCGAAGTCGGTATAGACGGTGATATCTACCCTGACCTGACTGCCCGAAAATGCAAATTCGCAGAAACGGCGGTAGGTGTCGCCGTTGACGGTACGGTCTGACAAGGCAACGGGGTCACAGTGATTGTAGCAGGTCAGATCGTAGGTTCGGTTGCCCTGAACTACCGTTACGTCATACCTGTAGTCGCGCTCAATACGCTCGTCATATTCGGGATAGACTATGACCGAACCCGAATTGCCTGTGGGAGGGGTAGGACCGCTCGAAGCAGAGCCCTCCTGCGAGGAGGTGTCCTGTGAAGAACCGCTCTGTGAAGAACCGTCCTGTGAAGAACCGTCGGTCTGTTCCTGACTGCCTGTTCCTCCGTCGGCGGAGCCGACAGACGAGGTCATAGATGACGACTTGCTGCCGGTGGCGGTGGTGCCTGGATCACAGGCTACAAGGCTTGGCAACAACAGGAGTATAAGCAGAAGAGATATAACCCTTTTTACATAGGTACGCATTTTAATGTTTTTCATAATTAGTCCTCTTATTAAGTATCAGATCAGACCGGATGAACTTGATTCAATGTAGAGCAACAGGGCTAGTTTGCGTTGTAGACCAGCTTTGCATTGCGGATCTCGATACCTTTATTATCTTCGTTGGCATACAACATCAGACATGCGTTGAAGATGGTGGAGGGATCGGTGGTTTCGTCGTAGGTGAAGGAAAATTCCTTCCATTCGGTTGAAAGAGAAGCTGTTTTGTATGAGAATTTGCGGTTTGATCCAAACACGACCTGCATGCTTGTGGCGGAATCAGCCTTTGCAGAGAAGGTCAGGGTATAGGTGCCGGCGCCGTACTGCTGCATCTGGGGAGTAAGGTTGTAAGAGATACCGGCGCCTTTTTTGCATTTCTCCATACTGAAGGAGTTGTCACCGTACTCATGCAGGTAAACCATGTGCATGTTGTAGCTGACGTATTCAGACCAGTGGCTGTGGGCCTCGTTGCCAAACCAGCTTAACAGGTCGTTAGTGGCGCCGTCGGGAACAGCGATATTGATGCGCCCCGACGCCTTGTCATATGATGCAGACTTTGCAACGCCGCTTGAAACGAGGTTTGCCAGCGAGATATACTTCACGCCGTTGATATTGGTGGTCGCAGAGGGTACGGCCTTGCCGACTGCCTCGCAAACATCTGCGGCAGGGACGTACCAAGTATTATCCTTATTGACCGCGCGATCCTTTGCAAAGAGCTGACGCTCACCAATGAATATCTTGCCTTCGGGCTTGACCGAGACCTTATTTGTCGCAGGCAAGGCCGGTCCGAAGGAGGAGCCGTTTCCGGTGACGTTAACGGTGTTGCCGTCGGTCATATAGGTCTTAAGCTGAGATGCATCAGTAACTGCCTTGCCGCCGATCGACAGACCGTTGAAGGTCAAGGCGTAGTTGTTGGTATCGATCTTTCCTGCAACGTTTTCAATGCGGATGGTATTACCGTTGCCCTGTCCAAGATTGTTCGAACCGGTTGCAACGGGCACCGAGAGGTTGTTGAAGGTAATACTCTTGGGTAAGGTTCCCATGTTGTAGCCGTAGAAGATGAAGGGGAAGTGGTCGCAGTCTACGGCGCTGACGTTGTTGAGGGTGAGGCTGAAGGAGCGTTGCTGGCTTTGCCAGTTATAGCAGTTGCGCATTACACCTTCGTCGGCACGGAAGATATATACGTTGGATATTTCATAGCTACCTGCGTTATTCTGCGGAAAAATGCCGCAGCAGATAGTTCCGATGGTGATGTCATCGAAAACGGAGGTTTCTTTGCTTGCGCTGAGAACGAGGGCGTTATCGGCAACATAAAGGAAGCAATGCTTAAAGGAGCCTCCGCTTCCGCTTTTGGAAGTAATAGTAATACCGTCGGTACACATTTCACTTGCGAGTATCTTGAGGTTGGTCACTTCAAGTCCTTCGCACTCTACCCAGAGGTTAAAGTCGCGCGCGTCGACCATTTTTATGTCCTCGATGGTACAGAAACTGCCCGTTACATGCACCAGGTATCGATAGCTATCGTAGGTCGTTTTGTTGGTAGCGTAGATGTCGCTGTAGGGATCGAGTATCATACCGCGACCCTTAACAGTGATGTTGTCGCCTACGAGCTGCAGTCGGGCGTTAAGCACAGAGCCGGGCGCAAGGTAGACGGTGGAGTTGCTCTTGTAGACTACCAGTTGGGTAGCACCGCCTTCAGGCTCATACCAGCCGTCGATGTAAATTACGTCCTCGTCGTCTTTGTCGGGAACGTTTATCTCGGGAGCATCAGCAAACACCGACAGAATAGAGTCGTCGCTTGCATCAAGCTTGAGCAGGAAATAATCAGGCTCGTCAAGATAGACCGAAATAACGTTGCCGTTGCGTTCAGAGCGGAATTCTTTCGCCGATGGCATAACGGTGTAGGATTCGAAATCAGAGTAGACGGTGATATCTACCCTGACCTCACTGCCCCAAAAAGCAAACTCACAGAAACGGCGGTACATATCGCCGTTGACGGTACGGGAGGAGGTCACTACTGCGTCACAGTGATTGTAGCAGGTCAGATCTATCGACTTATCACCCTGATAGACGGATACGTCGTACATATAGTCGCGCTCGATGCGCTCGTCGTAATCGGGATAGTCGATCAGATAGTCACCTTTAAGGTCGCTAAGTGATTGTATCTGACCTGTGGCAGAGCTGCCCGACGCGGTGCTTGAAGAGGGTTTGCTGCTTGCTGCAGAGTCACCGTCGCAGGCGACAAGCGAAAACATTATGCAAAGGCAAAGAACTAAGGAGATCGCCCTTAAAACTCCTGATGATTTGGTGCGGAAAGACAAATAATTCATGCCCTTACCCCCTTATTATAAAATCAAGTTAAGTTTAGCAGATGTGCCTGCTTTTAGCAATAAAAACCGCGCTCAATGTTAACCAAAATTACAACTGGGGTTTTGTGGAAAACGCCTTATTCTGCGCCGTTTAAGTACTCGATTGCCGCCTGAATTACAGGCTCCTCCCCGTCGGCAAGCAAAAAGCGGCTGACAACAGCTTCATCGAGGACTACCTCCTTGTCGGGAGAGAGACCGACGCCGTGGAATTCGGTACCCGATTTGGTGTAGAACTTTGCGACCGTTACGCGCACGGCTGAGCCGTCGCCCAAGGGCATGGTGCTCTGCATGATGCCCTTGCCGAAGGTCTTTTCGCCGATAAGCACCGCCTTATCATAGTCGCGCAGTGCCGACGCGAAGTATTCGGATGCGCTGGCAGTCGAGCCGTTGGTCAGCACCGCCATAGGAAGATCGATCTCGTCGGCGTCCGATTTTGCAAGGCTGACCCTTTTTCCGCCGTTATAAACGGCATAGCCGATCTCGCCTTTGGGTAGGAGCATGTCAAGCATCTCGCTTGTGACGTCGACAAGTCCGCCCGTGTTGTCGCGCAGGTCGAAGATAAGCCCTGTCGCGCCGTCTGCAACAGCCTGATCGAGTGCCGCCTTGAACTGCTCGGTGGTGGCGGAGTTAAAATCGGTGATCTCGATGTAGCAGACGGTGCCGATCATGCGCGAATATACGCTTGTGGCGGTAAAATCCGCACGGGTCACCGTAACATCAAAGGTGTTGCCGTCGCGCAGGACGGTCAGGGTCACGTCAGTACCGGTTTCGCCGCGGATGTTCTCCGCCGATTCGTTGTAGTTATCGGCGGTGACGGCAACGCCGTCGACCCCCACGATGTAGTCGTTGCGCTGAACCCCTGCCTGTGCGACGGGCGACTCTTCAGAAACGCGAATGACAAACATTCCGCAGACCTCGGGGTCAAAAACGACGGTGATGCCGACCCCTGAGGTGCCGCCCTCGTTTGAATACAGAATGGAAGAATAGGTCTCTTCGTCGAGGTAGGCGGAGTAGGGGTCGCCCAGCCCGTAAAGATAGCCGGTCGCCATCATGTCGTTGAGCACCGATTCGTCCACCTCATCGGCGTCGACATAGTAGTTTTTTACCACCGACTGCAGTGCTGCCAGCTTTGAAAATGCGCTGTCGTCAGAAAGGTACATCGAAAGTGCGTTCGGCACAAGCAGCAGAGCAATGAGCGCGCCGGTCAGCAGCAACCCGAGGTTGCATAGCACCGATCTGATAAAGCCTACGCCCTTTTTCTTGCTCGCAGGCTTGCCTTGCGGCTCAAAGATGCGCTCGTCGGCAGGCTCATCGACGACCGCCTGCACCTCAGCCTCGCCGTTCGGTTCGTTTTCAAAGAGTTCCTTATCGGAATCCATAATAAACACTCCTTTTTTCGACATTAGAAAAACAAATCAGCCGACGGTACCCCGTCGGCTGAGAATAGGTTAAAAGAAGGACATCGGATCGACCGTTTTTCCGTTTTTTTGCACTTCAAAGTGAAGGTGCGGACCGGTAGAGTTGCCTGAGGAGCCGACGTAGCCGATGGTATCACCCTTGTTCACCTTGGCGCCGACCTTGAGGGAGCTGAGGGATTTCATATGGGCGTAAAGGGTGACGTAGCCGTTGTTATGGTCTATCATAATGCAGTTGCCATAACCGCCGTAATACTTGCTGAGGATGACCTCACCGCTGTCGGCGGCGACGATCTTAGCACCGTAGATACCGCTCGAAGAGATATCGGTGCCCGAATGAAGTTCGTTGCCGTGATAGGGACAGACGCGGTAGCCGTAGTTGTCGGAAATTTTATAGAAGCCCGGAACCGGCCATATAAACTGTCCGGTACCTGAGATGGCAGGGGTTGACTGCTCCTGCTTTTTCTTTTCGATGGCGGCGGCAAGGTCCTTCTGCATCTGGGCGTAATCGGCCTGTTTAGATTCGAGGTCGTGAATGGCGCCCTCATTTTCCTTTACGATGGCGTTGACCTTGTTGTATTGCTCGGTCAGCTCGGCCTTTTTCTGATCGATGGTGGCCTTGGACGCGGCGAGCTTCTCCTGCTCGGCGGAAAGCGCCTCCTGTTGAGCCGCAAGCTCGTCAATGTAGCCGAGCATGGTCTGCAGCGCCTCGTTGTCCTTTTTAGACATTGACTCCATCAGCTGCGACTTGGACAAAAGCTGCACCATGTCGCTCGACGAGCCGAGCATCTCAAGTCCGCTGTAGAAGCCGCCGCTCGTATAAATGGCGACCAGCCTCTGCTTGAACTGATTGATCGACCTGCGCAGGTCGATCTCGGTCTGCGCAATGGATTTTTCGAGCTGACTGACCTCTTCTTCAAGGGTGTCTATCTGTGTCTGATAAAGGTCGATCTCCTTCTGGGTAGCGGCTATCTGCTGCTGGAGAGCGGCCTTCTGCTGCTCATAGGGGGCGTTAGCCTTTTCCAAGGCGGCTATCTGCGCCTTTATCTGATTGCTGTTGGCCTTTGCGGCGTCAAGCTGAGATTGAAGCTCAGACAGGGTCGCGGCGGAAGCGGTCAGCTGCGGCTGCTCAACGCAGACGAAGGTAAGCATGAGCATACTTATGCAAAGCATAAGGCTGACTATCCGACCAAAACGACGCATAACCGTTTCCTCCGTTTCATAAAGCTTAATTATAGTAGTTCAAGGGGTTTTTGTAGGCACCGTTAAGACGGATCTCGAAGTGGAGATGCGGACCGGTAACGTTGCCCGTTGCACCGACGTAGCCGATGGTCGCACCTTTTGTGACGGTCGAGCCTGTCTTATAGCTTGACAGGTATCTCATGTGGCCGTAAAGGGTGACGTAGCCGTTGCCGTGGTCGATCATGATACAGTTGCCGTAGCCGCTGTAATATTTACTGAGAATGACGGTACCGCTGTCGGCGGCAACGATGGTCTTGCCTAAAACGGTGCCGTTTGAGCTGATGATATCGATGCCGTTATGGTTTCTGCCCCAACGGGAGCCGAAGCCCGACGAGACCTTGTAGCAGCCGGGAACAGGCCATATGAAGTTGCCGGTACCGACCAGCGTGCTGCCTGACGAGCTGGCGGAACTCTGCTGAGCCTTCTTGATGGCTTCGGCGATCTCCTTTTGCTCGGCTTCAATGGTGCTGAGATCGGAATTAAGTGAGCTGATCTGACTGTTGTAGCTTTTGACTATCTTGTTTACCGCGTCGTACGCCTCGACAAGCTCCTGCTTTTTGACCTTGATCTCGTTTTGAGAAAGCTCAAGCTGCTGTTTTGCAAGCTCAAGCTCCTCGATGGCTTCGAGGATGTCGGTTATCATCTTGCTGTCGTGCTTGGAGACCGAAGCGGCAAGCTCGGATTTGGCGAGAAAATCGCTGTAGTCGGAGGCGGAAAGAAGGACGGCAAGCTCGGTGTTGCCGGTAGTATACATTATAACAAGGCGCTCTTTAAGCTCCTCTTTGCCCTTTTCAAGCTGCTCGGTGCGTTCCTCGATGGTGGTAAGGCACTGCTCGACCTGCGCTTCATAGAGGTCGATCTCCTTTTGGGTAGCGGCGATCTGCTCCTCAAGGGCGGCCTTCTGCTGCTCATAGGGTGCGTTTTTCGCTTTCAGATCGGCGATCTTCGCCTTAACTGCGTTGGCCTCCGCCTTAGCGGCATCCAGCTCCTGTTGATACTGTGCAACGGTTTTGGCGTGGGCGGTGGGCACAAGGGCATCGCTTACGCAGCAAACCGAAAGAAGCAACGCCGTGCACAAAACCACGCTTATCAGGCGTCTAAAGCGCACGGAACTCACTTCCTTCCTTGCGCAGATATTTTGCGATCGTGAATCGGCTTCCTGCAAGGCCGATGCCGACACCGATCGCGGTGAACAGTCCGAACAGCTTCAGAGCAAGCTCACGGAAGGGTATCAGGGAGAAGCCTTCGATCGACTCGGCAAAGCCTGAGCCGGCGACGGTGTAGATGGTGTAGAGCAGGAGGGTCGAAAGAACAGCGGCAAACAGACCGATAATGATGCCCTCGACCATAAAGGGAGCGCGGATAAAGGAATCGGTGGCGCCGACCGCCTTCATGATGCTGATCTCAAGCTTACGGCTGTACATGGTGATGCGGATGGTGTTGCAGATGATGACCGAAGCAATGATAAGCAACAGGAGCATGACGCTCAGGCTTGCGATATAAACTATGTTCTTGATGGTGACGATCTTTTGTGCAACGTCACGCTGATGGCGGACGGTGGCGACGCCCTCGGTGTTTTCGAGCGCCTTGACGGTGGCATCGAACTTCTCAAGGTCCTTAAGATGCACCTGAGAGCCGTTGGGCAGAGGGTTATCCCCCTCCAGATATGAGGTGAACAGATCCTGCTGATCCTCGGTCAGATTCATGCTGTCGAGCAGCTCGGTAAGAGCGGGATCGCGGGGCTTATAGATCGATTCGGAAATGTTATCCATCTTGCCGATCTTGGCGGAAAGAGCCTTTGCCTCAGCGTCCTCCAGCTCGGTGTCATAGTAGACCATGACGACGTTCTGCTCCTGCAGAACACCGAGGTAGGAATTGATGTTCTCGGTCAGTGCGACCGCCACGCCCATAATGAGCATGCAGGCGACCAAAACGCCGATAGAGGCAAGGGACATGAGTCGGTTGACCCAAACGTTCTTAAAGCCCTCACCGATGAGGTATCGGGTGCTTCTTGCATTCATCAGAGGTCACCGCCCATCATATCAATATTAAACTCGTCACCTGAGGCGACGGCGGCAGGCGC
Organism: uncultured Eubacteriales bacterium; assembly: GCA_964505515.1. GTDB lineage: Bacteria > Bacillota > Clostridia > Oscillospirales > Acutalibacteraceae > RGIG2206. The sequence goes on from CAZDIN010000033.1 coordinate 8,916, forward strand.
AACGGGAAAATCCTCTGCGCTGGCGGCGTTATCGGCAACGACGCGTCCGTTTTCGATCATTACGACACGGCGGTTGAAGTCGCGCACAAGCTGATGCTCATGGGTAACCATAACGATGGTGGTGCCGCGGCGGTTGATCTCGGTGAGAAGGTCGACGATCTCATAGGACATCTGCGGATCGACGTTACCCGTCGGCTCATCGGCGATGATGAGGGAGGGGTTGTTGATAAGCGCGCGCGCAAGACCGACGCGCTGCTGCTCACCGCCCGAAAGCTCGGTCGGCTTGCACCTTGCCTTTGAGGCAAGTCCGACAAGGTTGAGTGCATTTGCGACGCGACGGCGTATCTCCTGCTTGGAGGCGCCGACGATGTGCATGGCAAAGGCGACGTTCTCGGCGACGGTCATGGTCGGGATCAGGCGGAAATCCTGAAAGACGATGCCCATCGTGCGACGAAGCTGAGGTATCTGACGGCGCTTTATCTTGGAGAGCTTGTAGCCGCTGACGGTGATCTCGCCTGCGCTCATCTTCTCCTCGCGCATGATAAGCTTCATAAAGGTACTTTTACCCGCGCCCGCGGGGCCGACAACGAAAACAAATTCGCCGCGGTTGATCTTCAGATTGAAGTCCTGCAGAGCCTGATCGCAGAGCGCTTTGGAGTGGAGGTTTCC
>CAZDIN010000034.1:0-9032 GCA_964505515.1 uncultured Eubacteriales bacterium
CCTTGTCACCGGAGGCGTCGGTTCCATCGGTTCCGAAATATCGCGTCAAGTACTGTCCTTTGGATGCAAAAAGCTCGTTATATTCGATTTCAACGAAAACGGACTATATTACATCAACAATGAGCTGCTCGAACAGTATGATGCTTCAAGATATGAACTGCGGCTCGGTTCAATACGCGACCTTGAAAGACTTAACGAGGTATTTGAGGAGTTTCATCCCGACATCGTATTCCATGCTGCAGCACATAAGCATGTGCCGATGTCTGAGATCAACCCGCGTGAAGTTATTAAGAACAACATATTCGGAACCTATAAGACAGCTATTACCGCTATTCGCCACAATGTTGAAAAGTTTATTCTTATATCTACCGATAAAGCTGTGAATCCTACAAATATCATGGGTGCGACCAAAAGGGTAGCTGAACTGATAATCCAAATGCTTGATACTATGTCTGATACCGATTTTGCAGCGGTTCGTTTTGGAAACGTGCTCGGCTCAGCAGGAAGTGTCGTTCCGTTTTTCCGCAATCAGATCAACAACGGCGGTCCAGTTACAGTTACACATCCTGAAATGCGCCGTTACTTCATGACTATACCGGAAGCGGTGCAATTGGTCCTTGAAGCAGGGGCAATGGCACACGGCGGCGAGATATTTGTGTTGGACATGGGTGAGCCTGTCTTGATCTATGATCTTGCCTGCGACCTTATAAGACTGTCGGGTTATGAGCCTGACGTTGATATTAAGATCAATTTTACTGGTTTGAGGCAAGGCGAAAAACTGTTTGAGGAGATTCACCTCGACGCAGAGGAATGTGACACAACCGCAAACGAGAAAATATTTGTTCTTAAACCTGTTAAGAGTAATGTAAACCAGCTTTCATGTGATCTTAAGGAGCTTGAAGGCATGGTGCATGATGATGGGTTCGTTGACCTGTTCAGAAAGGTTAAGCAGATCGTGCCTACGTTCCGGCACGATGAGGATTGACGCATTAAGGGGTGTTTTAATTGGAGAAACGTGATGAGTTCCTTTTGTATTCAAGACCGTTTTTTGATGAGGACGAGATAAACGCAGTTGCCGAGGTGCTTCGTTCTGGCTGGTGGACAAGAGGTAAGGTGACGGCTGAATTCGAGGAACGCTTTGCAGAGCTTGTCGGCGCAAAGTATGCGCTTGCGGTAAACAGCTGTACCGCCGCCCTTCATCTTGCTTTAGCCGTATACGGAATCGGTGAAGGTGACGAGGTCATAACTACTCCTATGACCTTCTGTTCGACCGTAAACACCATTCTGAATTGCGGAGCCAAGCCTGTTTTTGTCGACGTTGACGCTGAAACGGGACTTATTGATCCTGACGAGATCGAAAAGGCGGTCAACAGCAGGACAAGGGCTATCGTGCCTGTTCATTATGCAGGTTTGGTCTGCGATATGGACAGGATAAACGCTATTGCGAGGAAATACGACCTTAAGGTTATCGAGGACGCTGCCCATGGACTTACAGCTGAATATAAAGGCAGGCAGGTCGGCTCCTTTGGTAATGCAACGGCATATAGCTTTTATGTAACGAAAAATCTTGCCACAGGTGAAGGAGGTATGCTGACCTCCGACGATAAGGATTTCATCGACCGTGCCAGAGTGATGTCACTTCATGGCATGAGCCGAGATGCTTGGAAACGCTACGGAGCAAAAGCAAGCTGGAAATATGCCGTTGAAGAGGCGGGATTTAAGTATAACATCACCGATATAGCGTCCGCGCTTGGTGTTGAGCAGTTAAAAAAGCTTGATACCATGCAGTCTATCCGAAAGAAGTACGCCTCGATCTATGATGAACGATTCGCGAGCTGTCCTGCAGTTAGCCGTGTTAAGCCTGACGGCGATGTAAATTCATCCGAACACCTTTATGTGCTTAAGCTTGATCTTGATAAGCTAACTATCGATAGAGATGAATTTATTGAGCAGTTGTCCGATTATAACGTCGGCACAAGTGTTCATTTCATTCCGTTGCATCTGCAGCCGCTGTATCGCAGAGTTCTTGATACCAAAGAGGGAGATTTTCCTAAATGCGAAGCCTTTTATAATCGCATAATATCGCTTCCGCTTTACCCCTCAATGACCGGAGAGGATGTCAACTATGTCGCCAATGCAGTATGCGAAATTGCCTCAAAATTCGGAAAGTGAAGTAATAAGGGCCTGTGCTGAGTCGCTTGAGAATAAGACGTTTACGAGGTTTCTTAAGCGCACAGGGGATATATTCGTTTCACTTGTTTTACTAATTTTGCTTTCACCGGTGATGCTGATTTTGTCGGTGTGGATATTGCTTGATTCACCCGGCGGAGTACTCTTCAAGCAGGTGAGGGTCGGAATGTACGAAAAGCCCTTTACTATCCTTAAATTTCGCACCATGAGAGCTGATAATAACGGCACCGAGATCACAGTCGATGATGACGAAAGAATTACAAAGGTCGGCAAACTGATAAGAAGCCTGAGGCTTGATGAATTCCCTCAGCTTATTAATGTTCTGCGCGGTGATATGAGCTTGGTCGGACCTCGACCTGAGGTGAAAAAGTTCGTCGAAAAGTATCAGCGCGATGATTTTGCGACACTCTTGGTCCGGCCGGGCGTAACCTGCAGGTCGAGCATCGCGTTTGCCAATGAAGCTGAGATATTACCAAAGGACGATACGGCAGAGAGTTACTATATTGAGCGTATTTTACCTGCTAAATGCGCAATGAACGTTGAATATGTTCGAGGGCTGTCGGTTTTTGAGGATGTTGCGATTATCTTTTCAACTGCCACAAGTCTATTAAAACAAGACACAGGAGATAGAAACGATGGAGAAGATTTTAATAGTTGACGACGATAAGAATATATCCGAATTACTGAGGATTTATCTTGTAAAGGAAGGATATGAGCCGCTGACGGCTTTCGACGGCGAGGAAGCCCTTGCTGTATTTAATGAAGAACGTCCTGACCTTGTTTTGCTCGATGTCATGATGCCTAAGCTTGACGGCTGGCAGGTTTGCCGCGAGATTCGTCGCAGTTGCACTACCCCCGTTATTATGCTGACCGCTAAAGGAGAGACGTTTGATAAGGTCTTGGGCTTTGATCTCGGAGCAGACGATTACATAGTAAAGCCTTTTGACGCTAAAGAGGTCATAATGCGTATAAAAGCGGTGCTCAGACGCGTCAATCCTAAGAGTACCGATACAAAGGAAGTTCGTTTTGATAAACTCTCGATAAATCTTTCTAACTATGTCATGACGGTCAATAATGAAATAGTTGATACGCCGCCTAAAGAGCTTGAGCTCATCTTCCATCTTGCCAGCAACCCTAACCATGTCTTCACACGCAATCAGTTGCTTGATGAGGTCTGGGGATTTGATTACTACGGAGATTCCCGTACTGTCGACGTACATATCAAGCGTCTTCGTGAAAAGCTCGAGGGTGTAAGTGAGAATTGGACTCTTAAAACTGTCTGGGGCGTAGGATATAAGTTTGAAACAAGGATATGATCGGTGATGGGTAATGCGTAACCGTTTGTTTAACAGGCTTTTTATAAGTACGGCTCTTTCGGTTTTGATCGGATTTGTTCTGCTTGTTTTATTGTCAGCGTTTTCATTTTCAAGTAAAACTGAGGCTGAGCGATTAAATACTCTGCGTGACGAAGCAAAGGCTATTGCCGAATCGCTGAACTTGACCGATTCTGAAACGGTCTACTCTGATGAGGTCAAAAGACTTGCGCTTGCTTTTTCAGATGCGAATGATTCCGCGGTGTTTTTTGTTAACCGAAGCGGACTCGTAACCATCTGCAGTGAAAGTCTTAATAATGATGCTTGTGTCCACGCAGGAAATACGATCAACAAAAAAGTAGTAAACGATGTCTTTGTTCGTGCTAAGCATGAAAGCACAGGTGACTTTTACGGACTTTATGACAGTGATCATTATGTGGTCGGTATTCCTGTCGTATCAAGTTACGGAGATCTATATACTGCCGTATTTGTGTCTGCTCAGGTCGACGATCACTATGATATCTATTTTGATACGATCGCTTTTTCATTGATACCTGCTTTTATAGTTTTAGTGCTCGTCTGGTTGGTGCTCTTCTTAATTTCAAGAAACACACTGCGTCCGCTAAGAGAGATGTCGGAGGCTACCAAAGCAATGGCAAACGGCGATTTTTCAAGACGCGTTACAGTTCGCCGTCAGGATGAGATCGGTGAGCTTGCCGTCAGCTTTAATAAGATGGCGAGCTCCTTGGGCGAGCTGGAGTACATGAGCAACAGCTTTGTCACAAATGTTTCTCACGATCTAAAAACGCCTATGACCACCATCGCCGGATTTGTTGACGGAATTCTTGATGGCACTATTCCTAATGAGCTTCACAATAAATATCTTTCCATAGTGTCCGTTGAGGTAAAACGCCTTTCCAGCACAGTCAACACAATGCTTGAGCTTTCAAAGATCGACTCTGGCATGTCTAAGTTGTGCCTAACTCCTGTTGATCTGTTTGATCTGGTTTGCAGAGTGGCGTTGTCATTTGAATATTCCCTGACCGAAAAGGACATCGCTGTGCTTGGTTTAGATGCTGATGAAAGATTTGTTGCTAACTGTGATGAGAGAATGATGTATCAGGTCATCTATAATCTGTTTGACAACGCAGTTAAGTTTACCCAGCGCGGAGGTTATATTTCCGTTAGCTTTTCTGAGAATAATTCTGCTGTAATGTTGTATATTAAGAACAGTGGGGAAGGAATCTCGCAAAAGGATATTGCACATATTTTTGAACGCTTCTACAAATCAGACAAGTCACGCTCGGAGGACATAAACGGCTCAGGCGTAGGACTGTATATCGTTAAAAATATTGTGTCAAATCATGGCGGTGACATAACTGTTAAGAGTGTCGAGGGACAGTATACTGAGTTTTGTATCACCCTTAACAAGCCCCAAAATAACACAGTGTTGAGGGCTAAGGATGAAGAATCAGGACGCGAAGAGCTTTAATACAAGAGAGTTTAACAAACTAAAACCAAAAGGTAGAAACGGCGGCCTAAAAGGACTGCTGTGCTTCCTTTTGGTTCTTTTATTTATGTCTGCATCTACGGTGTCTATGATATTCGGTGCCTATTTTAGTTCCGTAAACGGCGGTGGTGATCAGGATGTTCAATCTCCTTCGGCTGTAAACGGCGTAGTAGACAACGATACACGATTTGTTGATACCGATTACTTGGTTCAGGTGTGTGTATATAACGGAGAAGCCTATAAGATCGCGACGGGGATGGTGATATCGGAGAACGGATATATCCTTACTTGTGACCATCTTTTTAAGGATATCCCGTCAGCTCAGATGCTGATAATCATGCGCGACGGAAGTGCGCTAAGAGCGGCGTATATAGGCGGTGACGACAGGACAGATACAGCGGTGCTAAAGGTTGAACAGCGTGACATGGTGCATGTTACGCTTGACCCATCAACAACATCAAGCGTTGGCGAAACTGTTCTTGCAGTCGAATGTTCTCAAAGTGAAACGGGTGATCCTGTTGTAACCAAAGGGGTCTTATCATCTGACGCTGCGCGTGTTTCAACAAATACAGATTATCCCATGAAACTGCTGCAGTTTGACGCTCCCGTTAATGAGGGAGCATCAGGCGGCGCGTTATATAATTCGAACGGCGAGCTTATAGGAATGATCGTTGCGAAATCCTCAGCCGGATACGACGGTATCGGCTATGCAGTAGGAATTGAACAGATAGCTTCGGTTATTGACGATATTATAAATAACGGCTGCGTTACAAACAGGCTGAAAATCGGCTTTTCTTTTGAGTTCAACGGCATCGCAAAGGCAAAGGTCTTAGGAATTGAAAGCGGTCTTATGATCAATTCTGTATCCAAAGAGAGTGACCTGTATCAGCAAGGCTTTGAAAGCGGAGATATTATAACCCATATAAACTATACAAGTATACTCTGTCTTAACGACTTCTATGATATAGTCGAATCAACGGGTGGGGAGGAAGCAATTCATTTGACGATTAGAAAAACTAACGGTGAAGAAAGACACGTCGACGTAAGACTTTTAACTGAAAAAGGAAGCAACAGCTATATTTCATAATGTATAAATCTAATCAAGGTGGCCATAATATCCATGAAATCTATATTGGAGGAAATACAATGAAAAAATTGCTTTATACCTTAACGGTCAGCCTTATGGTCGTTGTAATGCTGACTGCAGCAGCCTGTACTTCGGGCGGTAACGTCGATGACAACGACGGAAAAGTTTCCGATACTTCATCAGCTATGAGTAATGATGATAACACTTCATCCGACGGGATGCTGAATGATGTAGTCAGCGATGTAGAAAGCGATCTTGGAATCGACGGAGCAAGCTCTACTCATTCAGGCTCTGACGCAAACAGCAGTAAGTAAGACCAAAATTAAAACGGTGTCTTGTCAGGACGCCGTTTTTTTGTGGAATAATATTGACAAAGGCAGTATAATTGAGTATAATTGTATCAAATGATACACTTCGGAGGTTCGTATGACTGCAAAAAGCATTTTTGAGAATCTTGATTTTTCAGTTGTTGATGAAATTCTTTCTGATTCGCGTTGTGAGGTCAATGTGTTTCAAAAGGGTGAGATCATCTTAGACGAAAACAACTTCTCGAAAAAGCTCGGCATAGTACGAAGCGGCAAGGCAAAGGTCAGAAGCCGTGGTGTCAGCGGAGTGACAATGCGTGTCTTGGTTGAAGGTTCCTGCTTTGGCGTGGCGTCAATGTTTAACGACTCGGAACGTTATGTTTCGCAGATCGAAGCACTTGACAGGTGTGAGGTATTGTTTGTACCTCAGGCGGTGATGAGTGAGGGAATGACAAAGCATCCCCAGCTTGCGCTGAATTTTATCCGTTTTCTTACCGGCAGGATAGTCTACCTTAACACCTTGATCGACGCTTATTCATCACCGACGGTTGAATCAAAGCTTGCGCGGTACCTTATTGCTTATTCGCACGGTCAGGACGCGCCGTTTGATATCAACATGAGCGAGCTTTCCAGAATTTTGGGTGCAGGACGCGCGTCACTCTACAGGGCGACGGAATCCTTCGTTCAGCGCGGTCTGATCCGCAAGAACGGAAAAACCTTTGAGATCCTTGATCCGAAGAATTTATCACTGATTTAGGAGGAATTGAAAATGAAAAAACTATTATCCGTACTGATTGCCGCACTAATGATCTTGACGTGCTTTGCAGGCTGTGACAACGGCTCTTCAACTGCATCTTCCAAGGATATAAGCTCGGTCAGCTCCGAGCCTACTTCCTACGATGTCAATATTGCGACCCTTGCAGGACCTACAGGAATGGGTATGGCGTTTATGCTCGACAGTGACGATACTATCAATAACTACGAATATACCGTTGCTTCCGCGCCTGACGAGGTTACATCCAAGCTTCTTACCGGATACTATGATATCGCGGCGCTTCCCACGAACGTTGCCGCAACTCTCTATAACGGCTCTAACGGAAAGATAAAGCTTCTTGCCTTAAACACCCTTGGAGTTTTATATGTTCTTGAGAAGGGCAACACCATCGATAGCATCGACGACCTTAAGGGCAAGACGATATATGTCAGCGGACAGGGTGCGGTTCCTGAGTATATGCTTGACTATCTTTTGTCCGAAAACGGAATTGATCCTGACAATGATGTAACAATCGATTTCACCTATTCCACCCATGCTGACCTTGTCGCATACGCCGCTACGGGTGCAGCAGATGTAGTATTGTTGCCTGAGCCGACCGTTACTTCGCTTTTGTCACAGAATACCGATATGCGCGTCGCGCTTGATCTCAATGAGGTCTGGGAGGACACTCTCAAGGGCACCGACTATGAGGACAGTATCATTTCTATGGGCTGCGTTGCTGTTAACACCGAGTTTGCTAATAAGTATCCCGAGGCTGTAAGCAACTTCCTGACCGATTACGAGAACTCTATAAACAAGGTAAACAATGACTATCAGGCCGCATCTGAGAAGATCGCAGAGCTCGGTATCATTCCTAAGGCACCCGTTGCATTAAAGGCACTGCCGAGATGTAATATCGTCTTCCTGTCCGGCGAAAAGATGGTCGATCAGGTCAAAAACTTCTACGACGTTCTCTATAGCTCCAATCCGAAATCTGTAGGAGGAAAGCTGCCGGATGAAGCCTTCTATTACGTTGGTTAAAAAAATCGGATATGCGTCCCTTGTTACACTGATATGGCTATTGGTGTGGCAGGGGATAAGCATGGCCATCGGTATGGACATGCTGCTTCCTTCACCGATTCAGGTTATCGCTGCTCTTTTCGGAATGGTAATTAGGCTTGAATTTTGGTACACATTGTTAATGACGGTCTTGCGTGTTGTGATCGGCTTTGTTGCAGGCTTTCTTTTAGGTACTCTGCTTGCAATATTTGCATTCCGCCATGAATGGTTTGCTCGTTTTACATCGCCGATCATCTACATAGTAAAGTCTACGCCCGTTGCATCCTTCATCATTCTTGCACTTTGCTGGATGGGTACAGAAGCTGTGCCGACCTTTATATGTATCCTGATGGTGCTTCCTATCGTTTGGGGCAATGTCCTTGCCGGCCTGAAGGCAGTCGATCGGAATCTGTTGGAGATGGCTGATGTGTTCGGATTTGGATTTTTCAAGAAGCTTCAATGCATCTACATCCCGTCGATATTACCTTATATAACATCTGCGGCTGAAACGGGACTTGGATTAAGCTGGAAGGCAGGAATTGCCGCCGAGGTGATCTGCCGTTCAAAACATTCGATCGGAAACGACATATTTGAATCGAAGTTCTATCTGGAGATAAAAGAGATGTTCGCTCTTACCGTTGTAGTAGTCTTGCTGTCTGTCGTTTTCGATAAGGTGCTGAAATCCGTTTCGGCTAAGCTGACCGCTCGCCTTGGAATAGGAGGGTAGTAGGCTATGAAGATCAAGAATCTGACCGTCAGATATGGCGATCATGTAGTGCTTGACGACCTGAATCTCGACATAAGTAAGACAGGG
>CAZDIN010000035.1:0-8985 GCA_964505515.1 uncultured Eubacteriales bacterium
GACTGGGTACCGGACCCGGTCTGCCATACCACAAGGGGGAAATGGTCGTTCAGACTGCCCGAAATGACCTCGTCGCAGGCCTGCTTGATGGCGCCGAGCTTTTCATCGGTCATCTTCTCGGGACGCAAAGCGTGGTTCGCCAGAGCGGCGGCCTTCTTGAGAATACCGAAAGCATGAATGATCTCGGCAGGCATGGTCTCAATGCCGACACCGATCTCAAAGTTCTGGCAGCTTCTCTGGGTCTGTGCCGCCCAAAGACGATCGGCAGGGACCTTTACTTCACCCATAGAGTCATGTTCAATACGAAATTCCATAACGTTACCTCCAAATTTTATATAAAGTTAAAGTTTGATACTGTTGATGACCGATCTCAGACTTTCGGCACTCTTATGCAGACTGGCTATCTCCATATCGGTCAGGGGAAGGTGGACCTTTGCGTGTGCGCCCTTGCTGCCCACGACGTTGAGCAGGCTCAGGCAGACGTCGCTGATGCCGTATTCTCCGTGGAGCATGGTCGAAACGGTAAGGGTGGTGTCGATGCCGCTGAGCAGGCATTTGCAGATATGGCAGACCGACATGGATACCGCGTAAAAGGTCGCGCCCTTTCTCTGAATGACGTGTGCGCCTGATTTGCGGACGTAATCCTCCACCTCAGCCTCCGAAAAGACCGGTCGTAAGCCCTCGGTGGAGATCGATTTGCCATAATCGACCACCGAAACGTTGGAGATGTTGGCGATCGACCAAGGGATAAAGGCAGAGTCACCGTGCTCACCCAAAACATAGGCGTGGACGTTCTTTTGATTTATTGAATAGTAATCGGCGATCCTCGCGCGCAAACGGGCAGTGTCGAGAATGGTGCCGGAGCCGATTATCTTCTCCTCAGGCAGTCCGGAGAACTTGTGGAATGCGTATGTAAGCACGTCAACAGGGTTGCTGACGATAACGTAGGTAGCGGTCGGCGCATACTTGAGTATCTTGTCGGTCACCTCTTTGAGTATGTCGACGTTGGTCTGCGCCAAGTCGAGCCGCGACTGACCGGGCTTGCGTGCGATGCCGGAGGTGATGATGACAATGTCGGAGCCTGCCGCATCGAAGTAGCTGCCTGCCCGAATGTCGCAGGGCTGGGTAAAGGACATTCCCTGCTCGATGTCAAGGGCCTCTCCCTCCGCCTTTTCGCCGTTGATGTCTATCATTACGATCTCGGACGCAACACCCATGACCGTCAGGGTATAGGCTATCGTCGAGCCAACGCTTCCCGAGCCTATGATTGTTATTTTTACCATGAATATCCCTCCGTTTTTTTGCGGATTGTTAATATATGCGATAGGTTTTTTTATTATATCATTTTTCGACACCGAAATCAATCGTTATGACGGGCGAAATTGTAGAAATTTTAACAAGTCTTAAGCTCTGATTTGTTGATTTTGAAAAACACGGTTGTGGCAAACGTTCACATGTGATATAATGTTACGGGTGTTCTGCACATCCAAGTCAAAGGGAATGAGGTTGGCGCGCCAACAATGGCGGTCGCTAACGCCCTCAGCTTTTCGAACTCGGCTATTTTGCACCGTCTTCCGCCGTGAAACAGGGCTTTCCCCCTCCGATTTCAAAAGAAAAAAACGAGAGATTAAAAACAGCGCCTACCGAAAATTCGGCAGGCGCTGTTTTTATATAGCGAGGCAGCAATTATTTTTCAGCTTAGCACATCAGGCCGTGCGATCTTGACGGTCTATATATCAATCTCGCTCCGGTCCTCTTTCTTGTTTTATCTGTTTATTTAATTTTGAGGAAATGCAGAACAGCAAGAACGATTCCCACCAAGGTATAAAGACCTACAACGGTGCCGATCAACCATGAGATCAGGCCGCCGATCAGCGGAACGATGCCGATAACGGCACACACAACGCCTGCGACGATTCCGATCACCAGATAAATGACGATGGAAACGATCATTGAGGTTACGTCCTCACCGCGATAAGAAAAAGGCCAATACTTTTTAAGGTTTTCCATATTTATCCTCCTGATTTTTCGGGTCAAGCCCGTTATTAACATTTTATGCGTCCGCGCAGTGCTTGGAAAGTCGCTATTTTCTGCGCGTTTTTATGCGGTCGGTTAAGGTTTCGGGTCTTTCGCGCCTGTCACACAGATCACGCACAAAGGTCCACAGCACATACGCCGCGACTCCTGCCCCAAGTATCAGCATCACGATGCTGAATATCGACAACGCAAGGCTTCGGGTCGAATCGCGAACGACCGTCTGATTGACCTTGAAAGCATCAAAGATAGCCTTGCTTTCAGCCGATTCGGCAGCCGAAAACTCACTGCTCGAATTGTAAAACACAAGGGCAACAAAGCATCCGTCGACGACCGTCAGGTACTCATCAAAGCAGTAGCCGATGCTCTCGTTGTCACTGCTTTCAAGATCGGTCGCGGCTCGCACGCGGTAGCGGAAAAATATCTGTCCGTCCCGTTCGGTCTGCTCGGTCTCAAGCAGGGTGTCGCCCGCTGAAACGAGGGTGTTGCCGATCTCGGTCCGGGCGGTCTGCAGGCCGCCGTCGTCAAGGGCGCTGAGATCAACTATCCTCTCGGACGTGTCTCCCGTCCACACCTTGACCTGCACCTGACGCGCGTTGTCTTCGGTTGCGGCGTAGAGATAGATACTGCCCTCGGTCATAGCCTTGCCGAAATTTTCAACAGAGGAGCCGAGCCGTGATATAAATTCCGCGTTTTGCTTGAGGTTACTGCGATCGAGCAGGGTGTACTCCTCACTCAGCTCAAGCTCAAAGCGCTCGTCGGGGTCGATATATTCCTGCGCACCGACGAAGCTGCCCAAAAGCAGCACGCACAGACAGGCAGCAGTAAGCACAGCAACAAAGCCTTTCACCCTCGGTCCTCCTTTCAGATAATTATTGTTAATATTACTCGCCGAGCTTGTATTTAGCGGCGGCAAGGGTATTCTTCATCAGCATGGTAATGGTCATGGGACCGACACCGCCGGGAACAGGGGTGATGGCAGCTGCTATCGGCTCAACCGCCGCAAAGTCAACGTCTCCGCAGAGCTTTCCGTCGGCGTTGCGGTTGATACCCACGTCGATAACCACCGCGCCCTCTTTGACCATATCGGCGGTCACAAAGCCTGCCCTGCCGACCGACGCGACAAGCACATCGGCTGTACGGCATATCTCCTTGAGGTTCTGAGTGCGCGAATGGCATACGGTGACCGTCGCGTTGGCATGCAAAAGCAGCATCGCCATAGGCTTGCCGACAATATTACTGCGGCCGATGACGACGCAGTGCTTGCCTGCGACGTCGATATTACTGCGGCGCAGCATCTCCATGACTCCTGCAGGGGTGCAGGGCAAAAATCTGTAATCGCCGATCATTATGCCGCCGACGTTTACGGGATGAAAGGCGTCAACGTCCTTTTCGGGAGAAATGGCGTCGATGACCTGCTTCTCGTCAAGGTGCTTGGGCAGAGGAAGCTGACAGAGGATACCGTGTATGTCGTCGCGGCGGTTGAGGGTGTCGATGAGCCTGAGCAGCTCCTCCATAGTCGTGTCTGCCGCAAGGGCATATTCCTCCGAAAGCATGCCCAACTGGGCGCAGGCCTTCTTTTTGTTGTTGACGTACACCCTCGACGCCGGATCGTCACCAACAAGGATGACTGCAAGTCCGGGGGTGATACCCTGACGCTTAAGCTGAGCTACCTCGAGCGCGATGTCCTCGCGTGTAGCCTCGCTGATCTCTTTTCCGTTAATTATCTGTGCCATCTGTCTTCTCCTGCTCTGCCTGAGCGCGACGTGCATTTAGCAAATACTCATATGCGCGCTCGATCTCGTCAAGCTTAGCCTTGACCTTGGCACGCTGGCCGTCGGTTTCGGTCTCAATATCCTCGAAATACGCCTTTCTTTCTTCATAGGCGGCGTCAACCTCTCCGTCGTCCGAATCCCATGAGCATTCGAGCAGCTCATAGGCCGCATCAAGCATCTCGGGATCGTCGAAGAACTCCTCAAACTGATTATCGTAGGCCTCAACCGGAGCTTTTCTGCGACGCAGGATGAAGTAAAGCGCCACACCGACCACAACAGCAATGATCGACACGACCTGCGAAATGCTGATGCCGATACCAAACCTCAGAATGAAGTCGTGGTCGCGCATACCCTCCAAGAAGAAGCGGCCGGCACCGTAGAGCACGATATAACCGCAGAATATCTGGCCGTCAAAGGCCTTTTTCTTGCTGAGCTTGTGCAGCAGAACAAAAACGAGCAAGCACCACAGCGATTCATAAAGGAAAAGGGGGTGAACAAGCGCCTCGCCGTAGTCATGACAGATAAGGCTGCCCGTCATACCGAACCAGCTGCTGCCGGTCTCCTTGCCGTAGACCTCTTGATTGATGAAGTTGCCCCAGCGTCCGACCGCCTGTCCGATCAAAAAGCCGAGTGAGGCAAGATCGAACATGGCAAGCACGTTTATCTTACGAAGCTTTGCGGTGATGCCGCCGAACAAAAGCGCACCTATAACGCCGCCGTAGATAGCGATGCCGCCCTCATGAATGGCAAAGAAATCCCAGATGCTCGTCATGGAAACTCCGTCGAACATAACATAGTATAGCCGCGCGCAGAAGATAGCGCCGATCATTCCGACCAGCACCGCGTCAAGCATACGGTCGCGGTCGATACCGAAGCTGTCCGCACGCTTCATGCCGTATATCAGCGCGAGCATAAAGCCGACCGCTATGATAACGCCGTACCAATAGATAGTGTAGCCCTCTCCTATATTAATTGTAAGAAAGGTCCTGTCGGCAGGCATGGTAATGCCGAAAATGGTTATGTACGCGGAGGTCTTTACCGCCTCGGTAGTATCAAATACCGCGCTGATGCCGCAACCGGCGATCAGACCCAACAAAACACATCCGATACCAACGGCATAGACCGCTTTGATGCTGAGCTTACCGCTCTTTTTGCCCCTCCAGATCAACAGGCAGCCACCGATAACGCCTGCAAGAATTAAGGCAAGCCCTATCAGGCTGATGTCGATGCCGCCGAAAAGATGGACGGTGACGAGAGCATCTCTGAGAATATTCATATCAAGGCCTCACAATCAATCCTGTATTTCTTGGTTTGAACTGCCCGCAGGGCGCACGACAGACAGCGCGCTGTAGGCAGGGTCAAACTGTTCGTTGATACGCTTTTGCAGATCGGCGAGGGTGATAGCCTCGTAGATACTGACCGTATCAAAAAGACAATATCCCTCCATCGCGGCGCTTGAAAGCGCCGACGCGACCCGTTCCACACTATTATACATCATTACGTTGCGTCCGTAAAGGGAATTTTTCGCACGCGCGAACTCCGCCGCGTCGATGCCGTCGGCTCTCAGCCGCTCTATCTCTGCGCGAATGGCGGCGGCGACCTTTTCAGGCTCACTCGACTCGCCCTCAAACATCTCTGCGGCATATCCGAAGCCCGTAAAATAGGATGCGTCAAAGGCGTCGTTTATCAGCCCCTGCTCAAGCAATTCGTTGTAAAGCCTGCTTGAGCGGCCGCCTATCATTTCAAGCAGAATGTTGGTTTCTATCCTCTCGCGAAGGCTCTTTTCGGGGGCGTCGGTGCAATCCTCCTTATATCCGTAGCAGAAAAGAGGCTGTGCCACCGCCATCTCCTTTTCGACCCTGTCGGTAACTATCTCCCGCGGCTCGTCATGTGTACCGCGCTCGATGGGCTTTGGCTCGACACCCTCAAACAGCTTCTCGACCTTTTCAAGTATGGCGTCGGGATCGACGGGTCCGCATATGCACAAAAACATGTTCGACGGGTTATAGAAGGTGCGGTAGCAGTCGTAAAGCACCTCGGCATTTATCTCTGCGATCGATTCAACCGTGCCTGCGATATCGATCCGAACAGGGTGATTGTGATAAAGTGCCTTTAACAGATTGAAGGACACGCACCAGCCGGGGTCGTCGTCATACATGCGTATCTCCTGACCGATGATGCCCTGTTCCTTTTGCACCGTCTGCTCGGTGAAATAGGGGTGGCGGACAAAGTCAAGGAGTATATCAAGGTTTTCGTCAAATCGGTCGGAGCAGGAAAAGAGGTAGCAGGTGCGGTCGAAGGAGGTGTAGGCATTAGCCGACGCTCCCGTTTTGGAGAAGCGGTCAAAGGCGTCCCCCTCCTCGCTTTCAAAAAGCTTATGCTCAAGAAAATGCGCCGTTCCCTCGGGAATGGTGACGAACTTCTCTTCACCTTTCAGGCGAAACTTGGTGTCGGTCGAGCCGTACCGCGTGCCGAAAAGGGCATAACAGCTTGTGAGATCGGGCTTGGGACAGATCATGACCTTAAGTCCCGACTCATGCACCGCTTCATAATACTGCTCGTTGAGCCGCTCAAAGCTGCGCTTTATCTTTTTCATCTTACACCCTCCTCTGACAGCAATCTGAACACGGTGTCGAGCCGCACGCCCTTGGCAACGCGGACGACGTCCTCACGCGTAACACCGCGTATCTGCTGCTCGACCTGCTCGGGACTCATTCTCGGCAGGTCAAACCACCGTTCAGTATACCATCTGTCCATGACCGCCTGCGAATCCTTCGCCGAACGCAAGGAGCCGCACAGCGCCAGCTTCGATGCGTGAAGCTCGTCGTCGGTAAATTCGCCCTTTTTCATTCTTTCAAGCTGTTCGAGGACGGCTTTTTCGGTCTGCTCCATTTTGTCAAATTCAACGCCGCTGTCCACCATCATGACCCCCTTGCTTCGCACTGCGCGCGCGGTGCAGTAGTAGCAGAGGCTCTGCTTTTCTCTTACATTAGAAAAGAGCATAGAATAGGGTCCGCCGCCGAAAAGGTCGGCAAAGACCATGACGGGATAGCTGACGGCGTCGGGTCCGTGGTCCTCCATCCGAAAGCCCATCGCAAGCTTGCCCTGCGCTATAGGCATGCGCTCGTCGACACGTTGCACCTGCTCACGCACAGTGCCTACGGTCTGCACGGGTATCGGATAAGGGTCGCGCCTGCACGATCTTTTGAGCAGGGTCAAAAACTGCTCGAAGACCTCGGGGTGCTCCTTTTGAGCCGTCACGCTGACACGAAAACGCGCCCTTGAGAGCAGGCGCTTCCACGCGTCATATACGCGCTGCCTGTCCATTTGGCGCGCCTGCTCAAGCGTGCCTGTTTCGGTAAGCCCGAACGGCTCGCCCTCACACATGAGCGCACCGCAGCGTCCGACGGCGTAGGTTCTTTTATCGTTGATCTTGCTTTCGATGTACTCGACCTGTATGCGCTGCTCACGGACGAAATTGTGCTCTAAAAAGCCGCCCTCGTCGACGGCAGGCTCAAATATCATCTTCATCAGCAGGTCAACACAGTCACCGAAGATCGCCTCGGGCAAAAATCTGTCGTCGGCAAAGACGATGCTCGCAAGAAAGAGCAGCCTGTCGCCCGACTTGATGCAGTCGAACATCACCGACGCGCCGTAGAGGGTCTCCAGCCGCTCATTCAAGCCTCGCGGCAGGGGATAGTCGGCGCAACCGTTGGAGAGCAACAGGCTGAGCATGGAATACTCCGCGACCGAGTCCTCCTCAAGCGGCAGATAACCGCAGACCGACACTCGCGAGGTCTTGAAGGGCGCGGCAATGACCGTGCAGCCGTCGACTCCGTCGGCAAGCTGAACGGCTTTGATAGGGTCTGTCATATATGATTCGCTCCTTTTTATAAAGGTCAATCGACCGATAATTCCTTACGTTTCTATCATAACATAATTTTACCTTATTAAACAACATTATATTTACAAGTTTTCTTTCAAATAAAGCTAATTACATGAACAAAGTGTGAATTTGTAACAATTTTGTAACCTTTTTTGTGCTTTTTTGCTTTTTGGGGTTGAAATTTTTGTGACCTTTGTGTAAAATAGACATACGAGATTTACATAAATCCGACAAAGATAGCCTTTTTACTAAAGGTCGGAATACTTGAAATTGGAGATGTAGCTATGTCTAATCGCTTGTTCCAGGGAATTATTCATCAAATGAGAGAAGCCATCGACCGCACCATCGGTGTAATGGACGAAAGCTTCACCGTTATCTCTTGCAGCAACCTCGGTCGTATCGGAGAGGTGCATAACATTACTCCTCCCGTAAACGCCGAAGCCTTCGTCAAAGGCTCTTATACATATAAGCCCTTCGGTGCCGGCAACCTTAATAACTACATTCTCTTTGTCGAGGGAGTCGATCCCCAGGCGGCGCGTTATGCCGACCTGCTTGCTATCGCGCTGAGCAACATCAAGCAGTTCTATGACGAGAAGTATGACCGCGTCAACTTTGTCAAGAACATCATCCTTGACAACGTCCTCTCGGGTGATATCTACCTTAAATCCCGCGAGCTGCATTTCAACAACGACGTCGACCGTACCGTTCTGCTTGTCCGCACCTCTGCCCACAGCGACGTATCGGTATTTGACGTAATGCAGAATCTTTTCCCCGACAAGAACAAGGATTTCGTTATCTCCATCAACGAGACCGACGTAGCCGTTGTTAAGGAAGTCCACGACGGCATTGAAAATAAGAGCCTCGAAAAGCTGGCTCGCTCCATCGTCGATACCCTGTCGGGCGAGTTCTACACCCGTGCGACCGTCGGTATCGGTACCGTCATCGGCAATATCAAGGACCTCGCCCGCTCCTTTAAGGAGGCGCAGATCGCCCTTGAGGTCGGCAAGGTATTTGACACCGAAAAGGTCATCATCAGCTATGATAACCTCGGTATCGCGCGCCTGATCTATCAGCTGCCCACCACCCTGTGCGAAACCTTCCTGCGCGAAGTCTTTAAGCACAGCTCGATCGAAAATCTCGATCAGGAGACCCTCTTTACTATCCAGAAGTTCTTTGAAAACAACCTCAACGTTTCCGAGACCTCAAGAAAGCTCTTCGTTCACCGCAACACTCTTGTGTATCGCCTTGAGAAGATCAAAAAGCTTACCGGCCTTGACCTGCGCGAATTTG
>CAZDIN010000036.1:0-8923 GCA_964505515.1 uncultured Eubacteriales bacterium
AATGAAGAGCGGAAAGTGGCTCTGGGGCGGAATCGGTCTCCAGCTCGGTGTTGGCTATACGGTCGGTTATCTCGTATACACGATCGGTACGCTCATCACCGCACCCGCTTCGCTTAACGTCGGCGCAGCTCTCGCAGGACTTGCGGCAGTAGCCGTTATGGTCGGCGTTGTCGTGATGCTTATCGCGAACACCAACAAAAAGCTTAAGGCTGAATATGCTTTGAGCACCGCTACGGCTTAAGGATAACATCGACTT
Organism: uncultured Eubacteriales bacterium; assembly: GCA_964505515.1. GTDB lineage: Bacteria > Bacillota > Clostridia > Oscillospirales > Acutalibacteraceae > RGIG2206. The sequence continues at coordinate 257 of CAZDIN010000036.1, forward strand.
ATGCAAGACGTTATTATCAATGCTGTTATCATAGCAATTCTGCTGGCGATCGTCGGCGGTATCATCCGATATCTGTATAAAGCAAAAAGGCGCGGAGAGACCTGTATCGGTTGTCCCTGTTCCAAACAGTGCGGCGGCAAATGCAGCGGCTGTAATCAGGTAAACACCGACAACAAAGAAAACCACGACTAAAACACGCAAAGGGGATGTGCACCTTACGGCCGCATCCCCTTTCTTCCAAAACGGAGGTTAGTCTTGAATAACACTAAAAAACTCACGTCCTCACAAATACGGTATATGATCTGGCTGTTCCGTTTATCGCGCAGCGGCGCAGGAGTCAAGAACATCGAACTTGCTACCGTTCTCGAATTAAGCAAGCCGAGTATACACAACATGCTCAAATCCCTCGCAGAAATGGGGATCGTCACCAAGGAGACCTACGGGCTGGCGCATTTCACCGACGAGGGACGGAGGTTGGCGAATAAATACGAAGCATGCTTTGTACTGCTTGAGAGTAAGCTGTCCGAGCTTTGCGGAGCAAACGCAGTAAGCGAGAACTCTATATGCGGCATCCTGTCCGACCTGACCTACGAAAAAATAGACACGCTGTATATATCCAAGACGGTTTGACCATGACAAGCAAAAAGAAAAGCACCGATGATATGCAGATCTACGCATATCATCGGTGCTTTTTATGTTTTAATTATTCCTGCTCCTCTGCTTCCTGCTGAACAGGTGCCGTCATTATTATCTCAAGCACACGGCGGTCATCGGTCTTGTCGACGCGGATACCGTAGCCTCGGTACTCAAACTCGTCATTGACCTCGGGGATCTTCTCAAGCTCATCCATGACCCAGCCGCTGACCGATGAAAACTCATCGTCATCCCGCTCGTCCTTAAAGCCAAACCTGTCAGTCAGCTTGTCAAAGCCGATGCTTGCGTTGATACGCCATGTCGTCGGGTCGATCTCAACGATATCCTCAACTACATCGTCATGCTCGTCCCATATCTCGCCGACAAGCTCCTCGAGCACGTCCTCAAAGGTAACGATGCCCGTTACCCCGCCGTACTCGTCGGTGACAAAGGCGATGTGCTCCTTTGTGCTTTGCAGCAGTTCCATGAGGTCCTGCAGCTTCATGTATTCCGTAACAAACGTAGGCTTCTTGATGATATCATCAACCGAACCTTGCTTGGTGTGGATAAAACGGAAAAAGTCCTTCTGGTTGATAACGCCGACAACGTTATCAAGGCTTTCCTTATACACAGGCAGACGCGAAAATCCCGATTCAAGAAAAACGTCCGTCACGGCGTCGGTGTCACTGCCGTATTCGACCGCGACCACGTCAACACGCGGAGTTGCGATCTCGCCTGCGGTGGTGTCGCCGAATTCGACGGCACTGCGTATCAGCTCGCTTTCCTGCTCGTCGATGCCGCCCTCCTGCTCCGCCGTTTCAACAAAAGTGATTATCTCGTTTTCACTGATGGCCGTCTTTCCTTCGTTTGAGCGGAAGACGCGCGAGATCAGCTCGGTCATCTTGACCAACACAAAAACTATCGGGGTCAATACCCACATGACGACCCTGAGTATAGGAGCAGAAAACATCGCAAAATTCTCCGGTGATTGCTTTGCGATGCTTTTCGGCGCGACCTCTCCGAAGATGATGACCAAAACCGTCATCACCACGGTTGAAAGGGTAACACCGAGATTACCAAACCAGTTTACAAACAAGACCGTCGCCAAGGACGTAGAAAGAATGTTGACGATATTGTTTCCGACAAGGATCGTACTGAGCAGACGGTCAAAGTCCTCCGAAAGCTCCAGCGCCCTCGCGGCACGCTTATCGCCACCGCTCTCCATACTCTTCATGCGTATTCGGCTCATAGACGTAAACGCCGTTTCACTCGCTGAGAAATACGCACTCATTAACAACAAAACGCCTAAGGCAAGTATAAAATAAATACTACTGCCACCGTCGTCTGTACCCAAGGATCATTCCTCCGTTTATAAAAAATTTGATGTTATTGTATCATATACTTCTAAGATATGCAACATCTATTTAAGCATCTCAAACAGCTCCTGCTCGGTAATGACTGTTATACCAAGCTCCTGAGCCTTGGTCAGCTTGCTGCCTGCTTCTTCGCCCGCAAGGACGAACGAGGTCTTTTTCGATACCGAAGACGAAGTCTTGCCGCCGTGGGATTCTATCAGCTCTGACGCCTCGGCTCGCGACAGGGTAGGCAGTGTGCCGGTCAGCACGAAGGTTTTTCCTGCAAAGCGGTCGTCACCTGCCTGCTTTGTGCTTGTCATGTTAAGCCCGAGCTGCTTCAGCTCATCTAAAAGCTGTCTTGACTGAGGCAGTGACAGATAATCGTAAAGGCTCTGCGCCATGATATCGCCGAAGCCTTCTATAGCCGCGAAGTCCTCTTTTGACGCCGCTAATATAGCGTCCATATCGGCAAAGTTGCCTTCGATAAGCTTCGCCGCCTTCGCGCCGATAAGACGGATGCCCAGACCGAAGATCAGACGCCACAGCTCGTTCTGCTTTGACTTTTCGGCGGCCGCCAATAGATTTTCGGCAGTCTTTTCCCCCGACCTGTCAAGCCCTGCGATATCCTCGGCGGTAAGGCGGTAGATGTCGGCGGGTGAGCAAAGCTTGCCTGCCTCGACGAGCTGTTCGATAAGCGCCTCGCCAAATCCGTCGATGTCCATTGCATCACGCGACGCAAAGTGGATAAGGTTGCGCAGAAGCTGTGCAGGGCAGCCCGAATTAACGCATCGAAGGACCGCCTCATCATCCTCACGCACAAGGGCAGCATGGCAGGACGGACACACGGTCGGCAGTCGGAAAACAGCGGCAGCTCTGTGCTCGCTTACCCTGACGACCTCGGGGATTATCTCCCCTGCCTTACGCACAACAACAGTGTCACCGATACCGACACCGAGCGCATCAATAAAATCCTGATTATGCAATACCGCACGCGAAACGGTCGTGCCTGCAAGCTGCACAGGCTCAAATACCGCCGTCGGCGTCACTGCACCGGTACGCCCAACGCTGACCTCTATATCAAGCAACTCGGTCGCCTTTTCCTCAGGCGGATACTTAAATGCGACCGCCCATTTGGGATACTTCGACGTGCTTCCCAGCTGCTCACGCAGGTCAAGGCGGTCAACCTTTATAACCGCACCGTCGATGTCGAAGTCCAGACTGCCGCGCAGTTTTCCTATCCGCTCGACCTCGGCGATCGCATCCTCAATGCTCTCGCAACGGGTATAAAACGGCAGGGTCTTCAGCCCCCACTCGCGAAGCATATCAAGGGACTCGACGTGGGACGTAAATTCAGCACCCTCGATCTGCTGCACATTAAAAAGATAAATGTCAAGCTCTCTTTCAGCCGCAATTCGCGGATTTTTCTGTCTTAGAGAGCCTGCGGCGGCGTTTCTCGGATTTTTAGGAAGCTTGCCGCCCGTTTCAAGCTGGCGGTCGACCAGTTTTTCAAAGCTTTGATGGGACATATAGACCTCGCCTCTTACCTCAAGCAAGGGCAGGTCGACCTTAAGCTTTTTCGGTATACTGCGAATGGTCGACAGGTTGGCGGTCACGTCCTCACCCGTCACGCCGTCACCGCGCGTCGAGCCTCTTACAAACCTGCCCCTTTCATACTCAAGAGAAACCGACAGGCCGTCGATCTTCGGCTCGACCGAATAGACCGCCTTGCCCACTGCGGCACGCACTCTCTCATCAAAGGCATACAGCTCATCCACCGAGAAAACATCCTGCAGACTTTCCATACGCACGGCATGCTCGACACTCTCAAAGGTGTTCAGCGCAATTCCGCCGACATGCTGAGTAGGTGAATCGGGGGTGACAAGCTCAGGGTTCTCATACTCAAGATGCTTTATCTCAAGCATGAGCATATCATATTCATAATCGGAAACTACAGGGTCGTCCTCGACGTAATACATCCTGTTGTAATGCTCTGCTAAACGGCAGAGCTCATCATAACGGAGCTTATCCGCTTTTCTCATTTCGTCGACCTCTCAATTCTGCTTGCGCACGATCTTATACTCATCGTAGAGCTGGAAATAGGGACAATTTGAAAACTGACCTGCCAGAAAGCTCAGCATCTCATCCTCGTCAAGCGCCATACGGCACTCGTAACAGTCCGCCTCATAATTATAGTCGTAGTTTACGCAGGACTCACAGTTATCTGCCACGCCGTTTTCCCCCTTCGTTTTATCTTATAACAGTATTGTACCATGATTTACAGAAAAAAACAACACGCGCCTTTCGTTTTCTTAGGTCAGGCGCGTGTTGTTTTATCGTATGTTTATGGCGTTGATCAACTCGATACGCGACGCCACTCTAAGCTTTACATAAGCGTTATGCACCGTCTTCTTGACCGTACCCTCGCTTATGCGAAGATGACGAGATATGTAGCGGTACGTGTATCCCTTCACTATCAGGCTTATCATTTCTTTTTCGCGTGCAGTAAGCCTGCTGAGATCGAGTGCGCAATTACTTGAATAGTTGATCTGAGCAGGCTCCTGACACAGTTGCACCGACCCGTCGTCGCCATCCAGATGCAGCCGCCACACCTTTCCTCCGCTTTCACAGTAAAGCCTTGCGGTTTGGGACCTGACCTGCTCGAACAGTTCATCAAGTGTTACCATTTATGTGCTCTCCTTTTACTTCCGTTTCTCGTTAACTCTGATAGACTCTCTCTTTCTACCTGCATATTATAACACACTATAGGTGACAATACGTCACCTAATTTTATAAATTGTAACTTTTTGTGAAAATTCCACACATTTGTTTGAGATTTTTTAATTTTTTTGCTTTTTTAGAATAGTTATTGAAAAATTTTTCGCGAGGTAGTATAATAAATCTACGGTTAGTCATGACTTACCGATTGAGAACTGCAAAGCCGACGTTCAGGTAAAGTGCAAACAAACACCATATCAAATAAGGCAATAACAACCGCGAGGCTGTCACGTTGCACTCGGCAAAACGTTTCATCGTCAGCAATATCGCGGCGATAAGCAGCGCAAGGATAACTGCCGCAAACCATAACTGTCCAAAGCGGAAGAAAACGACCACCCAGATAAAATTCAACGCCAGCTGAATGTAATATGTCTGCAGTGCGACCTGTTTGTCAAAGCAGGTGGAGGATCTGACGAGGTAGGACGCATATCCCATCAGCAGATACAGAACGGTCCACACGACGCCGAAGACCCAGCCGGGCGGCACCAGCGGCGGCTTGGTGAGTAACTGAAACATCTCCATACCCATGGACGTTACCACCGCGCCTGCACCGCCTACGACGGCAGGCAGCAGCAAGCTTGGCAGAAGTGTTCGTAAATTTACGGTTGTGACCCTCATAACAATATATCTCCGATCTGCCCGAAAGGGCTGGTTGTCGTACTAATATATATATGGATGAAGGTTACCTAACATTCCCGCAAGATCAAGATGGAGGAATCTCAATGACGGAAATTTTTGATATTACCGGCATGACCTGTGCCGCCTGCTCGGGCAGGATAGAAAAGGTGCTCTCCCGCCGTGAAGGAGTTGTCAGCGCATCGGTCAACCTTGCGACTATGCAGGCGTCTGTGACCTTTGAAGGCATCACCGCGCAGGATATTATAAAAACGGTCGAGACCATAGGCTTCGGCGCGACGGTCCATTCGGACCGTCCGACAGGTGAGGAAAAAGAACACCGCATGATGTGGGCAAGCTTTTTGTTCTCGGCGATCCTGACTGCGCCGATGCTGATCGGAATGGTCCTTTCCCTCTTGGGTATTGACGGTGCCGATTTTTTGCATGACCCGTATTTGCAGTTTGCACTTGCTACGCCTGTGCAATTTTTAATTGGCTGGCGGTTTTATAAAAATGCCTTTCTTGCCCTGCGGCACGGCAGCGCCACTATGGACGTGCTTGTTGCGATGGGCACCTCCGCCGCCTATTTATACAGTGTATACCTGACCTTCTTCACCCACGCCTCCCACCACGCAGGAATGCAGGTCTATTTTGAAGCCTCAGCCGTTGTGATAACCCTGATATTGCTTGGCAGGCTGCTGGAAAAGCGGGCTAAAACCCGCACCGCCGACGCGGTTAAAAGGCTCATAGGGCTGCAGGCGATGACCGCCTTTGTCATACGCGACGGCAAGGAGCTTGAGGTTCCGCTCAGCGAGGTGGCAGTCGGTGATAGGGTCGTCATCCGCCCCGGCGAAAAGGTCCCCGTCGACGGCATCGTACTTTCAGGCTCGGCAACGCTTGATGAGTCGACCCTCACGGGCGAAAGTCTGCCTGCAGACAAGGGCAAGGGCGACGCAGTCTTCGGCGGAACCGTCAACATGACAGGCTCGATTACGGTTCGCGCCACCGCCGTCGGCAAGGATTCAATGCTCTCGCGCATCATCCGCATGGTCGAGCAAGCGCAGGGAAGCAAGGCTCCCATTCAGACCACAGCCGATAAGGTCGCCGCTATATTCGTTCCTACAGTAATATGCATTGCCGTCGTCACCTTCATCGGCTGGATGATCGCATCGGGCGAGGTCGAAAAGGCGCTTGTAAACGCCGTCAGCGTTTTGGTCATAGCCTGCCCCTGCTCGCTTGGTCTTGCGACCCCCACCGCGATCATGGTCGGAACAGGTCTTGGTGCAGAATACGGGATTCTGATAAAGGGCGGCGAGACCCTCGAAAAACTCCATGAAGTCAACGCCGTTGTTGTCGACAAGACAGGCACCCTTACCGAAGGCAAGCCTGCCCTTACCGATATACTCCCCGTCGGCATGAGTGAGAGCGAACTGCTGACCCTCACCGCCGCAGTTCAGAATAAAAGCGAGCACCCCCTTGCACGCGCTATATGCAACGCCTGCCGGTCTGAGTTGCCTGAGGCAACCGATTTTGTTTCGGTGACAGGCATGGGCGTACACGCAAAGGTCGGGTCAAAACATGTAGCCGTTGGCAAGCCGGCACTGCTTGGATCCTTCGGCGCAGGGGTCGACGATGCCGCGTTCATCTCTTTGGAAAGCCAAGGCAAAACGGTTATGGCAGTGTCGGTCGACGGCCGCTACGCAGGCTGTCTGGCGGTTGCAGACCGCATCAAAGACACCACGCGCGACGCTATCGCTCAGCTAAAGGCGCTTGGCGCAGAGATATACATGCTCACGGGGGATAACCCCGTCACCGCACAGGCAGTTGCCGACGCAGTAGGCATCGACCGAGTTTTCGCACAGGTCATGCCCGAAGACAAGGCTGAAACCGTACTTAAGCTCAAGTCGGAAGGAAAGACCGTCGCCATGATAGGTGACGGCATCAACGACGCGCCTGCATTAGCCGCCGCCGACGTCGGTATCGCAATGGGAGGCGGCACCGATATCGCTATTGAATCGGGCGACGCCGTACTCATGACCGACGACCTGTGCAGAGCGGCGGCGGCAATACGCCTTTCCCGCCGCACACTGAGGAAGATACGTCAAAATCTGTTCTGGGCGTTTTCCTATAACTCGGTGGGTATTCCGCTTGCTGCCTTTGGTCTGCTCTCCCCTGTCATCGCAGGTGCCGCTATGGCATTCAGCTCGGTATCGGTGGTCAGCAATTCGCTGCTGCTCAAAAGATTTTCTCCACTGGAGGTGAACGATAGATGAAAACCGTTTCCTTTGGCGTAGACGGAATGGCATGCGTCCACTGCAAAACCTCGGTAGAGGCTGCAGTCAAAAAGGTGGACGGCGTTATCGACGCTGTCGCAGACCTTGATGCGAAGAGCCTAACCGCTACCTGCGAAGATCCGGTCGACGAGGCGCTTATCAAAAACGCCGTGTTGTCGGTCGGGTTTGACCTGATAGATTAAACTGCACGAAAATATCCAAAAGCCGTTTGTATTTTTCCGTTAAATACGACGGCTTTACTTTTTTTCGACTAAACCGATCCACTACTAAGGTCAAAAAGGCTGATTTTTGTCGAATTTGCACAAATTTCAACATTATATTTCTGCTCTCGTTATAAAAAAGTCGTAAAACTCACTTGCAAATTTATGGTAATTTTGGTATCATAAAAGAAAACCGCCTTTTTAGTTTAAGAGGATAAGACCGTTCTTTGATCCGACCCCTGCACCTACCATTGCAGAACAAGGGACGGCGCCGCCGCAAAGGCATGCGAGCTTTATATCGAAAATGGACAGACAGTGTGTCGGCGAAAACGTGTTCAATGCGTTCAACATCTTAACTATCAAACCGTAAATCAAACAAACAAATAATCAGTAAGGACGAGTGATAGTATGCAAAAAACCGAATGTGTAGCAATGCTCCTTGCGGGAGGACAAGGGAGCCGTCTGGGCATATTGACCAGCCGTGTTGCCAAGCCCGCCGTCCCCTACGGCGGAAAGTACCGCATTATCGACTTTCCGCTTTCCAACTGTGTCAACTCGGGCATCGACACCGTCGGCGTGCTGACACAGTATCAGCCGCTGGCACTAAACCGCTACATCGGCTCGGGTCAGCCGTGGGATCTTGACCGACTTAACGGAGGCGTTCACATCCTGCCCCCCTATCAGCAGATCACCGGCACCGATTGGTATAAGGGAACGGCAAACGCGATCTATCAGAACATACCCTTCATCGAAACCTACGACCCTGAATATGTACTGATCCTGTCCGGCGACCAC